>NZ_BAAALS010000017.1:0-86560 GCF_039528415.1 Luedemannella helvata | reverse complement strand
CCCCCGAACGCGGACGCGCCGCGGGCGGCTACAGCGCCCCCGAACGCGGACGCGCCGCGGGCGGCTACAGCGCCCCCGAACGCGGACGCGCCGCAGGTGGCTACAGCGCCCCGGAGGCGGGTGGCTACAGCACTCCTGGCGCGGGTAGCGCTCCGCGTGCCGGCGGCTACGGCGGCACCACCCCGCGTGCCGGCGGCTACGGCGGCACCACCCCGGGCGCCGGCAGCTACGGCGGCGGAGCTGGCGCCGGCGCCGGTGGTGGCGGCGGTGCCGGCGGTGCCGGTGGTGGCGGCGGCGCCGGTGGCGCTGGTGGTCCCGGCGGTGGCGGTGGCGGTGGCGGTGGCGGCGGCGCTGGTGCGGGCTCTGGTGCCGGCGCCGGTGCTGGCAGCTACAGCGCTCCCGGGGCCGGCGGTTACGGCGCGCCCGAGGCCGGCGGCTACACCGCCCCCGAGGCCGGTGGCTACACCGCGCCTGAGGCCGGCGGCTACGGGACTCCTGGCGCTGGCGGCGCCCCCGAGGCCGGCGGCTACACCGCGCCCGAGGGCGGCGGCTACGGCGCACCCGGTGGCGAGGGCTACGGCGGTGCCGGTGCCGGTGCCGGCTCGGGTTCCGGCTCGGGTTCCGGCTCGGGTGCCGGCTCGGGTTCCGGCTCGGGTGCCGGTGCTGGCGCGGGTGCCGGCAGCTACGGCGGCGGAGCTGGTGGCGGCGGTGGCGCCGGCGGCGGTGGCGGCAGCTGACAACTGAGCCCCGGCTGCGGCGCGAAAGCCGTCGCCGGGGCACGGTGGCCGCGCCCGGCACGTTCGCGGGTTCGCGGCCACCACGACCGACCGGTCGACGCGGCCGGGGTTTGGCAGGCGCCCAACCCCGGCCGCGTCTGTTCGCCGGTCAGCCCCGACATTGGCCCTACGTACCGAACCCGGGCGCAATTCGGGTACGCCGTCCTTGGCGTGACGCGGAAAATGCTTGGACAGCCCGCGTTCGCGCACGCGAGCATGAGCGCTCGTGCGCGCTCGACATCTGGCTCTCGATCTGACGCCGTTGCGGACCTCCCGCGATTTCCGGCTGGTCTTCAGCGGCTCGGGCGTGTCCGCGCTCGGTTCCTTCATCACCTACATCACGATCCCGTTCCAGGTCGCGGAAATGACCAGGTCGCCGCTCCTGGTGGGCCTGCTCGGGCTCTGTGAGCTCGTACCGCTGCTTTTCATGGCGTTCGTGGGCGGTGCGCTGGCCGACTACCTGGACCGACGACGACTGATCATCTACGGCGAGGTGGCGTTCACGCTGCTCACCGGCGTACTGCTGATCAACGCCCTGCTGGACAAGCCGCAACTGTGGGTGTTGTTCGTGGTGGCCGCGCTGACCACGGCGGTCGACGGCATCCAGCGGCCGGCGATGGAATCGCTCATCCCCCGCCTCGTGGAGCCGCAGCAACTGCCCGCCACCAGCGTCCTGAACTCCCTGCGGATGAACATCGCCTCGCTCGCCGGCCCGGCGCTGGCCGGCGTGCTGCTGGCGACGGTCGGCAGCACCTGGGTGTACGCCATCGACCTCGCCACGTTCGCCGCGTCGCTGGCATGCCTGGCGTTCGTCCGCACCGTCCCACCGCCCCCGGCGGCCGAACGACCGTCCCTGCGCTCGGCCGTCGCCGGCCTGCGGTACGCCAGGAGTCGCCCCGAACTGCTCGGCACCTATCTGGTGGATATCAACGCGACCTTCTTCGGCATGCCGCAGGCGCTCTATCCGTTCGTGGCCATGAAGCTGGGCGGCCCGGCTGTGCTGGGTCTGCTCTACGCGGCCCCGTCAGCGGGTGCGCTGCTGGCGACCCTCACCTCCGGCTGGACCGGCCGGGTGCACCGGCACGGCCTCATGGTGGTGCTCGCGGCGGGCGCGTGGGGCGTGGCGATCGCCGGCTTCGGCGTGGCGGCATTCGGCCCGTCCGCGCTCACCCTCGGGCTGACCGGCGGCGGTGACGACCACACCGGCATCCTGTGGCTGGCGCTGCTGCTTCTGATGATCGCCGGCGGCGCCGACATGATCTCCGGCGTGTTCCGGTCGGTGATCTGGAACCAGACCATCCCGGACCGGCTGCGCGGGCGGCTTGCCGGCGTCGAGATGCTCTCGTACTCGATCGGGCCGACGCTGGGCAACGTCGAGTCGGGCATCGCGGCCCGATTCGTCGGTACGGGCGGCTCCATCTTCCTCGGCGGTGTCCTGTGCGTGGTGGGTACGGGCGCACTGGCCGCCGCGCTGCCACAGTTCCTGCGCTACGACGGTCGTGCCGGCCTCGCCCGCAAGATCGCCGAGGACGAGGCGTGGGCGGCCCGCGCCGCCGGCAACGCCCTGCCGGAACTGCCGCCCGAGCACCCCGCTCCGACCGCCGCATCCGCCACGTGACCGTTATCCGTACCGGTCGTGGCGTTACGCGGCCGCGCGGGTGACCTCCGGCGTCGCCCGCGGCCCCGGCAGGCGAACGGTCTCTGCCGCGTGCCCGTCCGCGGGCGGCTCGTCGGCGCTCTCCCGGCTGGCCAGAGCGTCCTCGACGGCCGCGGTGTCGATGACGGCGGTGACGTCGTCAGAAGCGTCGTCATTGGTCGCCGCGGTGGCCTCGGGGGTCGAGTCGTCGTCCGTGGCCGCAGCCGTGTCCTCCGGGGCGGTCGCCCCGGACTGCGCCGTGTCCGTCGTGACCGTGCGCGGCGGCCAGGTCAGGCGGACGGTGTCGAGGACCGTCAGGCCCGCGCCCGAGGCGATCAGCGGAGACGGCTCGGTGGCGGGCGGGCGCTCGGCGAGCATCCGCCCGCGGGTCGACCAGGCGCCGGCCATGCCGATGGCGAACGCGAGCGCCTCCACGGCCAGGTACCAGCCGTTGCCTTCCCGCTGGCCCGCGAGCCGGCCGAGCCACACGACACCGAACAGGCCCACCATGCCGATGTCGGCCAGGCCGTGCCGGGTGATGGCCGAGCGCACCGAGTCGCTGGGCGCGGCGAGCATGTCCATGATCGCGGCGACGGCGGCCGGCAGGGCCGCGACGAGGCCGGCCAGCATGCTCCAGAAGGCGACCAGGCCGAAGAACGAGAAGTCCGCGACGAGCCCGCCCAGGTCCAACAGCAGGACGTTCGCGAAGATGCCGAGCGCCAGCATCGCCAGCATCGGACTGACAGGCTCACCCTGAACGCGCGTACGGCTGCGCATCGACACCACCTCCTCGACGGCCCGCTTTCCGTCTTGCCCGGCGCTGCCCACGTGAAACGTGCTCAATAAGAGAGATTCATCAATGTACCGCGAAAATCGGTGGTCAGGGCAGCTGTCGCACCCTTACCGTGTGATCCGCAACGCACAGAACCGTTCAGGAGAGCCGATGACCCGCCGCCACATCAACGACGCCAGCACGAGCGTGCTGCGCGCCGTCGAAGGCGGCTGGCCGGGGTGGGAGGAGCGGGCCTGATTCCCAGGCCGCCGCGCCGCCCTCCCCACTGCGGGGCAGGGCGGCTTTTGTTTTGGGCTGACGTAAAGGAGGAGGGATGACCGGCGTACTCGTACTGAACGCGGACCTCGGGCCGCTGCACCGGGTCAGCCTCCGGCACGCCGTGCGCATGCTCCTGCGCGAGGTCGCCGTCGTGCACGAGGCCGAGCCGGACCGGCTCATCGGCGTGTACCCGGTGCCCCGCGTCGTCCGCCTCGTCACCTACGTGGTGACGCGTTGGCGCTACGGGCGCGGTCCGGCCTGGTCCCGGGCGGGCGTCCTGGCCCGCGACGGCCGCCGGTGCGCCTACTGCGGCGGCAACGCCAGCACCATCGACCACGTCCTGCCCAGCTCGCGCGGCGGCCGCAACACGTGGCTGAACACGGTCGCCGCGTGCTCGCCGTGCAACCAGCGCAAGGGCGACCGCACCCCGCCCGAGGCGAGGATGCCGCTGCGCATCACGCCGACCGCCCCTACCTGGGCGGCCATCCACGCGCGCTGACCGGGTCGCGCCCACCCCACCGGTGGGCGCGGCCCGGGTACGGTCGGGGCGATGGATCCGACCCGGGCGCTCAACGAGCCACATCCCGACCGGCTCGCGCCGGGGCACCCGTACCATGAAAAGATCTTGGAAGCCCATCGGGCGGCGCTCGACGCCGGGCAGGCCGGCTACCTTGATCCCGAATCCGGGCTGTTCGTGCTGACGGCGGGCTTTCTCGCCGCCCGTGGCCGGTGTTGCGAGCGGGGCTGCCGGCACTGCCCGTACGTGACGTGAACCCCCGCGCGAACCGGGCCCGCGGTTCTGTACACTTGACCACCGTTGCCGCCTTAGCTCAGTCGGCAGAGCGATTCACTCGTAATGAATAGGTCCGGGGTTCGATTCCCCGAGGCGGCTCGGCAACCACGACGGCCCTGGTCACACCGTGACCAGGGCCGACATGCTTGATGCGGTCGACGCCGGCAAACCGATCACGCGGCCGGCCTGAGCCGATCAACGTGGCCTTTCAGGCGTCACCGACAGCGCGCCTGACGCAGCCAGGCGGTCGCGAACGTTACGGCGCCAGGCAGCGGCATCAAGCGTGCGTGACCAGCGCCGATGCACTTTCGTCGAACGGCACCGGACGTGCGTTCGTACGCCGCGCCAAGATCTTTGAAATCGCTTGAGTCGTGGGCGGTGCCCTCGAATGAAATCCATTCGGCGCCGGTGGCGGTGCGGACGCGACATGCATTCGATCGGGGCGTGCCACCGGGTAGCCGGCATTCCGCTAGGTGAAAGGCCGTACAACGGTCGTATCCGACGCCGAGAAGAAGAATCCTGGCATTGATGGCCTCCAACGCGGCCAGCGGAGATCGCTCGCCCAGTTCGCTTTCCAGGTCATGCACCGCCATGAGGTCACCCGCCGCCGCGCCGACCGCGGTGAACGACGTCTGGGGGTGCGCGCTGCGCACGGCACCGGGCCACGTCCGGATGGTCTCGGCGACCAGCCCGAGTTCCCGGCACGGCGTGGTCGCCGGGTCGAAGGCCGGCAGGTTGGCGCGGATCGTTGGCCACCACTCCGGCGGGACAGGCCGGTGGTGCCAGCGTGCCGGGTCGCGATTGTCCGGCGACTGCGCGTAGGACACCAGCGTGCCGTCCGGGCCGAGGACATCCAGCAGCGCATCGACAACCGTGACCGGGCCGCCACACACCCAGCCGAGCGCCTTCAGCGACGAGTGCACGAGCACGACATCGCCCGCCTCCAGGCCAAGGTGCCGTAGCTCAGCGGCGAGCACGCTGCGCGTCAGCGGACCGGGCGCAGTGGTCGTCATGCCGAGCATCGTCACATGAACCGCACCTGAGGGCCTGTTGCGACATCGCTTTCGCGGGCCGCCGCACCGACGACGTTGAATGGGCCGCTGGCGGGCGGGCGGCCGCACCCGCTAGCCTGACCAGCCGTGACCGACGACGCCTTCGGCACCGCCACTCCCCGCCCCACGTCCCTCGATCCGCAGGAGCTCGGCTTCACGCCGCGCAAGCCGGTTCCCTGGTTGGGTCCGGTCCTGCTCGCCGTGACCGGCGCCCGTGTCGCGCTCGCCGAACAGTTCGGCGCCTACCTGGACAAGCGTGAGCTGCAGAACGCCTTCCCGGCCGAGACGTTCGACCACAGTGGAGGCGAGGAGCTGTGGTTCGACTTCGTGGCCGACCTCGGCGACGGGTTCGACGCGACGTACTCCATGGCGTACCTGCTGGCGCAGCCGGAGATCGAGGTCGGCGGCGAGCGACTGCCCCGCGGCCGGGTCCTGGTCATGGGCGGCGACCAGGTCTATCCGACGGCGAACGACCTGGCCTACGAGGACCGCTTCCGCGGGCCGTACCGGGCCGCGATGCCGACCCCACCGCCCGGCGACCCCATCCCCACGCTCTACGCGGTGCCGGGCAACCACGACTGGTACGACGGCCTGTCGGCGTTCCTGCGCACGTTCGCACGCCGGGAGGGCACCAGCATCGGCGGCTGGCGCACCGCGCAGACGCGTAGCTACTTCGCCCTGAAGCTGCCGCAGCGCTGGTGGCTGATCGCCCTGGACTCGCAGGACGGCGGCTACCTCGACGACCCGCAGCTGACGTACTTCAAGGCGGTCGCCGAGCAGATCCAGCCCGGCGACCGGATCATCCTGGCGACCCCGAACCCGTCGTGGGTCAAGGCGCAGGAGAGCACCCGGGAGTACGACACGATCGACTACTTCCTGCGGAAGGTGATCGCGCCGACGGGCGGCCGGGTGGCGCTCATGCTCTCCGGCGACCTGCACCACTACTCGCGGTACGCGCTGGCGGACACGCCGCCGGCCTGGGATGACACCGCCGGCGGCACGGTCGATGGCACGGGACGGCAGCTCATCACGTGCGGGGGTGGGGGCGCGTATCTGGCCGCGACCCACACGCTGCCGTCAAAGATCACCGTACCGCCGAAGCAGGCGCTGCCGCGCGAGGCCAGCAACGGCAAGGAGTACCGGCTGGCCCGCACGTACCCGTCGAAGGCCCGCTCCCTGGCCCTGGCCAGCGGGGTGTTCTGGCGGCTGCCCCGGCGCAACGCGAGCTTCCTGGCGCTGCTGGGCCTCCTGCACACGCTGCTCATGCTCGCCCTGGTGGACGCGCGCGGGCGGGTGCTCACCACGCCGGTGTTCCTGATGGTCGCGGCCACGTTGGGGCTGACCCTGTTCTTCGCCGCCGGCCTGACGTCCGGGCACCGGGCGACGAAACATTACGTGCTCGGGTTGACCCACGGGTTCGTGCAGGTGGCCCTCGCCGTGGCCGGCGCGGCCGTGTGGCGCGAACTGCCGATGATGCACTGGCCCACCCCGCTGCCGGCGCTGACGGCGGGCGCTTTCTACGGCCCGGTGATCGCGCTGCTGTCGGCCCAGGTCGTCGCGCTCTACCTGCTCATCGCCGGCCGGCTGCTGGTGAACGTCAACGAGCTGTTCGCGGGGCAGGGCATCCAGGGGTACAAGTGTTTCCTGCGGATGCACATCGACGTGGACGGGTCGCTCACGGTGCACCCGATCGGCGTCGACAACGTCAGCAAGCACTGGATCCCCACGCCCACCGCGCCGGAGTACGAGCCGTGGTTCGAGCCGGGCGACCCGTTGGTCCCCCGGCGCATCGAGCCGCCGATCACCATCCGCTGACGCCGCGTGCGGCGGGCTGGTTGCCCGCCGCACGCGCTCGGTCAGCAGGCGCCGAGGTCATCCCAGGCGTTGGTCACGCCGGGCTCATTCGCGTACGTCCACCAGCGGGCGCGCCACTTGTGGCCGTTGTGGCCGACCTCCTGACCGGTCTCGTAGAGCGTCGACGCGTTCCACGCGGCCGGGCAGGCCGGCGGCGGCACGCTGCAGGACTCCCAGGTCGCCGGGCTCGCCGAGGTGTTGATGTTCTGGTACTGGTACTGCGCGCGCGGCGGCGCCGGGTTGCCGTTGACAAAGTCCCACAGGTTGCCGGTCATGTTGAGCCACGAACCGGTGGGGCTCTTCAGCTGCTGGCCCAGCATGCGCACGGGCGCGTTGCACGGGATGATCGGCTCGGGATACGTGACCGGGCTGACGTCGCCGAAGTTCTCCACCTCGTGGGTGTACATCTCGACGGTCTGGTTGAGCCGGTATTCCTTGGCCAGGAACCGGTCGCCGACGCCGTCGTGCATGTCGACCCAGATGCAGTTGTACTGACCGGACAGGTCGGCCACCCCGCTGGCGTTGCACCACTGGTAGGTGAACGTCACGTGGTCGCCGGGGGACAGGTTCTCCATCGCGCCGCGGCAGTGGCCACCTTCGCCCCACGCTTCGTCACAGTCGGGGTTGTTGCCCGTGAGACCGTCCTGGTCGCCGTAGTAGTAGACCCACCAGCCCTCGCCGGGGGTGTGGTAGACGCCGCTCTCGAAGCCGAAGTACCACTGGCCGACCGCCATCCACGCCTGGCTGGCGTTGGTCATGGTGGGAATCTCCCAGGAGATCTTCCAGCCCCTGGTGGACTGCTCGTCCCCGGTGTAGTGGACCTGGTTGGCGTAGGTTCCGAACGTGACCGGCCCGGTCGGGTCCGGCGGGACGGCAAGGGCCGGCGTCGCGACCCCGAGGCCAGCGACGACAGCGGCGGCGGTGACGAGGGCGCGCCTCATCCCACGCCGCAACGACAGGTGTGACAAATGAATCCTCCCCAGGACACGGGCCCGGTCCATGCCGGACCCTCGCGATGAACGCGGTCACTCGGCAAGGCGACGTTTCCGGACACCCGCGATCTGCGGGAAAGAAGCATTGAAGGCGCGCCGGTGCGCCAGGGCCCCGTTTGTCCATCGCCCCCGTGCGACACCCCGAGCCTAAATCAATCACCGCATATGCGTGGATCAAAAAGCGAGGAGATCGGCAAATATTTCGATAAGTCTCTTTTTCAGCTCATTCGCAAGGGCCGCCGTCGCCCGCTCAGGAGTCGCTGGAGGGGGCGGCCTGGCGGGGAGCGTGACGCTGCTCGTACGCCTGGCGGGAGCCGCACACGGACGCGCGGGCGCAACTGGTCCGCGAGCCGTCCGAGTCGAGGCGCACGAGCACGGAGTCGCGCGGCACGTTGTGCCCGACCACGCGGCCCTCCCCCTCCGGGGTGCTGACCCGCTCGCCGTGGGCCGGCGCGGTCGCCTGGAACTGCTGGTACAGCGGATGTTCGTACTTGAGACAGCACATGAGCCGGCCGCACGCCCCGGAGATGCGCATCGGGTTGAGCGGCAGTTCCTGGTCCTTGGCCATCCGGATGGTCACCGGCTCGAAGTCCGTGAGGAACGTGGCGCAGCACAGGTCGCGCCCGCACGAGCCGATGCCGCCCTGTACGCGCGCCGAGTCGCGGGCCGACAGCTGCCGCAGTTCGACGCGGCACCGCAGGGTGGCGCCGAGGTCGCGGACGAGCGAACGGAAGTCGACGCGATGGGGCGCGGTGAAATAGATCGTCGTACGGGCGCCGCCGGTGCTGTCGGGCGCGGGCACGTGGTCGACGGCGACGACCTTCATGGGCAGCTCGTGGGCGCGGATGAGCCGCTTGGCGGCCGTCTTCGCGTCCGCCTTCGCCTTGCGTATCGCCTGGTCGCGGGCCAGGTCGTCCGGGCCGGCCGGGCCGATCAGCCGCGGGAAGCCGGCCGTGTCGTCGTCGACCCACTGGGCCGCCCACACGCACTCGGCGACCACCGGGCCGTCGTCCGTGGGTACGAGCACGAGGTCGCCCACCGCCGGGGAGAACTCTCCGGGATCAAGGTAGTAGAGACGGCCGTACCGGTTGAAACTGACCGCGCAGAGCTGACCCATGCCGCCACCCTACGCGCGGACCGCGCCGATCGTCAGTGGTGAACATCGACCGTCGCGTCGACGCGGCGCTGCGGGTCCGCGCCCGGCGCGAACGGCAGTTCGCCCAGGTCGGCGCCGCCGCGCAGCAGGCCGTGGCCGGCCTCGTGCGCGGCCGCGACCGCGTCGAGCACGTGCGCGCCGATGTCGGCGGCCGCGCGTAGCACGTCGGTCGTGACCGTCGCCGGACCGGTCGTGACCGTGATGGCCTGCGCCGAGGTCAGGACCTCGGCGAGGGCGGCGGCCACGGCCGCCCGCGACTCGTCCCACCAGGCGGCGACGTCGTCCGCGAAGGACGCCGTGGCGGCCAGCCGACCGGTCATGGCGTCGGTGTGGTCGCGCACGGCGGTCGCGCGGGCGGCGTACGTCTCCGCGCCCGAGCCCGTCCAGCGCACCTGCGTGGGCGCGGGTGCCGCCCGGAAGGCGGCCACCTCGCCGCGCAGCCGGCCGGCGACCGCGCGAAGCGGAGCGGCGTCGGCATCGACGAAGAACGCCACCGCGTCGGCCGGGGTCGTGCCCAGCCGGCGCAGGTGCGCCCAGATCCGGTGCCCCTGCGGGGCGCCGTGCGCCAGGAGCGCGGCGTCGACCCGGTCCAGCAGCGGCCGTGCCACCGGCCCGATCCGGCTCAGCGCGTCGAACCTCTCGCTCACAGGTCCACCTCCGGCGCACGCTTGCTCGCGTCGTCGTCCACAGTGGTGTAGCCCGAAGCCACCCGGCCGAGCGTGGCGGCGAGGTCGGTGACCCGCGCGCCGTGTGCCGCCGCCTCGCGGGCGCGCGCGTCCAGGGCGCCCTGCCAGTGCGCGTGCAGGGCCCGGCCCAGGTCGCCCAGCTGGCCGGGACCGTGGCCACCGAACGCGCCGGCGCCGGGGTCCGCCAGGGGCAGCCGCGACGCCGCGCCGGTCAGCGCGGCGCCGGCCGCGCGCAGCGCCCCAGCGGCGCCGGAGAGGGTCTCGCTCATCGGACCTCCGTCAGCTCGACAGGGGGCGGAACTCCCCGTACATGTCCTGGTGCAGCTTGGCTCGCGCCCAGCCGGCGGCGTCGTCCGCCGCCGCGAGCGCGGCCTTCACCGCGCGGGAGAGGTCGCGCGCCGTGTGCGACGCGAACGATTCGCTGACGACCACGTCGCGGACCTTGCCATCGCCGGCCACGACCAGCTCGACCAGCCCGTCCGGCGACCGCACGGTCACCTCGATGCCGCCCACGGCCTGCTCGAACTCGGCCTGGAGCTTCTCGACACGCTGGTAGCGCTCGATCGCCTCCTCGATCCACCGTTCGTCGATCTCGCGCGGCATCTGGCGAACCTCCCCGTGGGCGAAACTACGGCCCTCAACGGTATCGAGGAAAGTCCCTGTGGATAACCCCGGTCAGGTCACCGTGCGCACGGCGACCGGCGATCCCGTCGGACACGTCAACGGGTCGGCTCACCCCTGCCAGAGGGTGAGCATCATCGCCTCGACCGCGATGCGCGGCTTGACGTTCGCCTCGATCTCCGCGCGGCACGCGAGGACCGCCTCCAGGCGGCGCAGGGTGCTCTCCGGCGTCCAACGGCCGGCGGCGGCCGCCACGTCCGCCGACACGGCGGGCCGCACGGGCGCGCCGAACGATGTGGCGAGCACGTCGCGGTAGAACCCGGCCAGGTCGACCAGCGCCCTGTCAAGGGCGTCGCGCTGCGCCCGGGTGGCGCGCGACTTCTGCCGCCGTTCCAGGTCCTTGAGGATGCCGGCCGTGCCGCGCGCCGCTCCGGCGGCGCCCTTGCCCGTACCGCCGGCGCCGAGCGCGGTCTCCAGCTCCGCCCGCTCGCGCGTGTCGAGGTCGGCGACGAGGTCGGCGGCCTCCGCCTCGGCCGCCTCGATCAGCGACGCGGCGGCGTCGAAGCACGCCCCGATGCCGGTGAGTCGCCGCGGCACGGCGAGCAGGGCCTCGCGCCGGGCCCGCGCCTGCGGGTCGCGGGCGAGCCGCCGGGCGCGCCCCACGTGCCCCTGCGCCACGCCGGCCGCCCACGCCGCGTCCGCGGGCGGGATGCCGTCCCGCGACACCAGCACCGACGCGATGGCGTCCATGGACGGGGTACGCAGGGTGATGACGCGGCAGCGGGAGCGGATCGTGACGGAGATGTCGTCGGGGTGCGTGGACGGCGTACACAGCAGGAAGACCGTCCGGGGTGCGGGCTCCTCGACGGCCTTGAGCAGCGCGTTGCCGGCGGCCTCGGTGAGCCGGTCGGCGTCCTCGATGAGCACGATCTGCCAGCGCCCGCCGGTGGGCGAGCCGGCCGCCCGCAGCACGAGGTCGCGCATCTCGCCGACGCCGATGGACAGGCCCTCGGGCACCACATACCGCACGTCGGCGTGGGTGCCGCCGAGGGTGGTGTGGCATTGGGCGCACTCCCCGCAGCCGCCCTGGGGGCACTGCAACGCGGCGGCGAAGGCGCGCGCGGCCACCGAGCGGCCCGATCCCGGCGGCCCCGTGAAGATCCAGGCGTGGGTCATGGCGCCCGCGCGTACCGGCTCGCCCCGCACCACCGCGGCGGCCGCCTCGGCGGCGGCGGCCAGCGTCGCGACGGCCTCACCCTGACCGACCAGGTCGGCGAAGACGGGCGGGTGGGTCGAGGGTCCGCGACCCTCGGTACCGGTGGCGAGCGCGGCGGTCACGGCCGGGCCACCCCCGTGTCGAGGGACACGCCCGGCAGCGCCACGACGCGCCCGCTGCCGCCGTCGCGGGCGGGCGCGTCGCCCGCCTCGTCGTCGGGCGGGGCGTCGCCCTCCTGCGCCGCGCCGTCCGGCGTGGCCGCCGTGACCTGCCCGCCGTCGCCCGGGGCGGCCGGCTTCGCGGGTGCGGGCGGCAGCAGCTGACGGACCCGGGCGAGCACCTTCGCGGCGATGTCCTCCGGCGCCGTGGTCGCGTCGATCACCAGGTAACGCCCCGGATCGGTGGCGGCCCGGCGCAGGAAGCCGCTGCGTACGCGCTCGTGGAACGGCAGCGACTCGGCCTCCAACCGGTCGGCCGAGCCGCCCCGGTTGTCGACCCGGGCCAGCCCGACGACCGGCTCGACGTCCAGCAGCACGACGAGATCGGGTGTGAGGCCGCCGGTGGCCCAGTCGGACAGCCAGGCGATCTCGTCGACCGGCAGGGTACGGCCGGCGCCCTGGTAGGCCAGCGAGGAGTCGACGTACCGGTCGCTGATGACGACGTCGCCGCGCTTGAGCGCCGGGCGGACCAGGCTGGCCACGTGGTGGGCGCGGTCGGCGGCGTAGAGCAGCGCCTCGGCGCGCGGGCCCAGCACCACCCCGGTCGGACCGTCAGCGACGGCCGGGTCGAGCACGAGTTCGCGGATGCGCACGCCGACGTCGGTGGCGCCGGGTTCGCGGGTGACGAGCACCGCCCGGCCCTCCCCACGCAGGGCTTCGGCCAGCAGGGCCACCTGGGTGCTCTTGCCGGCGCCCTCGCCGCCCTCGAAGACGACGAACAGGCCCCGGCCGGCGACCGGCTCCGGGATGCCGAGCGGGCGCCCGCGCAGCGAGCCGACGAGGTCGCGCCAGACGGGTACGCCGGGCTTGTCGTCCATCTGCCGGAAGGCGGCCACGCCGGCGAGCACGCCGACGACCCCGGAGGCGAGCAGCAGGATGCGGGTGGTCGACAGATCGAAGCCGAACCCGAAGAAGTTGACCTTGCGTACGGAGCCGAGGCCGACCAGGACGCTGGAGAGCGAGATCGCGAGCATCAGCACGACGCGGGTGGCCATGTTGACGAAGGCGAACACCCGCCCGCGCACCTCGTCGGCAACCTCGCCGCCGAGCAGGGTGGTGCCGGCGAGGAACGCCATGCCGGCCGAGACGCCGACGAGCAGCACGAACGCGATCGCGACCGACAGGTGCCAGGCGAAGGTGAGCAGCCCGACCGAGATGCCCGCCAGCACGATCGACATGCCGAACCAGCGCCGCCGCGACAGCGCCCCGATCAGCCTGGGGCCCGCCACGATGCCGATCGCGAGGCCGATGAAGATCATCGCGAACAGGATGTAGAACGTGGACTCGCCGCCGCCGAGGGAGTTGGCGTAGAACTTCGCCGCGCCGACCACCATGCCGCCGCCGGCGAAGGCGGCGAGGATGCCGAGCACCAGGCCGCGCACGAGCGGGGTCCCGCCGACGTACTTCCAGCCGTCGACGAACTCGCGCACCACGCCGGGGGTCTTCTCGCCGCGCCGGCTGCCGTGGCCGCTGATCTCCCGGATGCCGAAGAACACCACGCCGGCCGTCGCCAGCCGGGTGAAGGCCAGGAAGTACAGCGAGAACGCGGTCGGGTCCAGGAACGACTGGCCAGTGGCCTCGTGGATGCCCGACAGCGCCTTGGTGAAGCCGGCCAGCATGAGCGCCCCGAGCACGGGCGTGACCCCGTAGGTGGTGGCGAGCGTGAGCTGGTTCGCGGTCTCGAGCTGGCCCCGGGTCAGCAGGTTGGGCACGGCCGCGTCCTTGGCGGGCAGCCACATCATGGTGACGGCCTCGACCAGGAACGTGGCGATGGCGGTCCACGCGATGACGACCGCGCCGTTGTCGGTGAACAGGGCGGCCATCGGGATCGACAGCAGGAACACGAACCGGATCAGGTCGCAGACCACCATCGTGTACCGGCGGTCGAAGCGGTCGGCGAGGACGCCGGCGATCGGCCCGAGCACGAGCGCGGGCAGCAGCCGGATGGCGATGACGCCACCGAAGGCGGCACCCTGGGCGGCCGGGTTGGTCACCTGCTGCGCGGCGAAGACAGAGGTGGCGAGCAGTCCCAGCCAGTCGCCCAGCGACGCGACCCCGAGCACGAGCCACAGCCGCCGGAACGGCCGCACGCGCAGGACCGCGCCGAACCCGGTGTCGTCGGCCTCGGCCGCGTTCGTAGTGATGGCGATACCTCCCCCGTCGGCCCTGGCGGATCGGTCCGTGAGCATGTGCCGGGGCGAGCGCCCCATCACCGATTCACTGTAGTCCCACTACTGGTCAGGCGTATTCCGCGCGTCCCTGAGGGATCCCCGACGCGTACCCTTGGGTGAGTTAGCGGTCACCACACGTAGGCGAATCTCTTTCGCATTAGGTCTCCGTCCCGCTAACGTGCTTAATGTGCCAGCAGGTCAATCGGGTCGCCCCGCCGACGACCGGAGCGCGCTCCGCGATCGCCTGGACGCCGCGACAAGCCATCTGGACCCGCCGGTCGGTGTGGTCGACATCGCGGCCTTCGATACGAACGCGGAGGCCCTCGTCGATCGGGCCGGTGGGAAGCCCATCCGCGTCGCCAGCAAGTCCGTGCGCAGCCGTCACCTGCTGCGCCGGGCCCTCGCGCGACCCGGCTGGCACGGCGTCATGGCGTACTCCCTGGCGGAGGCCATCTGGCTCGTCGAGGGCGGGGTGAGCGACGACATAGTCGTCGGATACCCGATCGCCGACCGGACCGCGCTCGGGAAGCTGGCGGCCAGCCCTGAGCTTTCGGCCGCGATCACCCTGATGGTCGACAGCACCGACCAGCTCGACCTCGTCGACGCGGTCGCCGCGCCCGGCCAGCGGGAACCCGTCCGGGTCTGCATCGAGCTGGACGCCTCCCTGCGGCTGCTCGGCGGGCGGCTGCACGTCGGCGTGCGTCGCTCGCCGCTGCACGAGCCCGGGCAGGCCGCCGCGCTGGCCGCCGCCATCACCGCCCGGCCGGGCTTCCGGCTGGTGGGCCTCATGGCGTACGAGGCGCAGATCGCCGGCATGGGCGACGCGCCGCCCGGCAAGCCGCTGCGGGGCGCGGCGCTGCGCCGCCTGCAGGCCCGGTCGTTGCACGAGCTGATCGGCCGGCGTACGGCCGCCGTTGCCGCCGTACGCGAGTACGCCGACCTGGAGTTCGTCAACGGCGGCGGCACCGGCAGCCTCGCCGGCACCGCGACGGACCCGTCGGTGACCGAGGTGACCGCCGGCTCGGGCCTCTACGGTCCGGCCCTCTTCGACAGCTACCACGCCTGGCGGCCGACCCCGGCCGCGTTCTTCGCGCTGTCGGTGGTCCGCCGGCCCACGCCCGGCATCGTGACCGTGCACGGCGGCGGGTGGATCGCCTCGGGCGAGGCCGGGGCCGACCGCCTGCCGCAGCCGTGGCTGCCGGCCGGCCTGCACCTGCTCGGCCGGGAGGGCGCCGGCGAGGTGCAGACGCCGCTCACCGGCCCGGGGGCCGCAGGGCTGCGGGTCGGCGACCGGGTATGGTTCCGCCACGCGAAGGCGGGCGAGGTGTGCGAACATCTCGACGCGCTGCGGTTGGTACGCGGCGACGCCATCGAGGACACGGCGCTCACCTACCGGGGCGAGCGCGCGCCCGCGTTCCTCTAGCCAGCCTGCTCGGAGTCGACGTGACGGTGCAGATAGTCGCGGATGAGGCTCTTGGCCTCGGCGAGCACCAGCTCGTCGCCGTCGGGGTCGCGCCGGAAGGCGTACTTGATGAGCCCGTCCGCGATCTCCACCGCGATGGCGAGGTTGAACCGCAGTCGGGGCTCGTCCCGCAGGCCGAAGTGCTCGACCAGCAGGCTGCCCAGCCGCTCGACGATCACGACGTTGTTGTCGCGTTCCTCGTCGAGCAGGTGGACGTCGACGACGTCGCCGAAGTGCAGCGTCCGGAAGCCGGGCACATGCCGGTGCATCGCGATGTACTCGTCGATAGCGGCGTCCACGGCGTCCCACCAGTTGTGCAACTGGCCGTCCGTGATCCGCTTCGAGAGCCGGTCCAGGTACGCGTCGAGGTTACGCAGGGTAAGCGCCTGCACGATCGCGCGTTTGTCCGGAAAGAACTGGTAGACCGAGCCGATCGCCACCCCGGCGCGTTCCGCGAGGAGGGTCGTCGTCAGGCCGTCGTAACCGACCTGATCGACGAGCTCGGCGCAGGCATCGAGCATCCGGTGCACCCGTGCGAGGCTGCGCCCCTGCACGGGCATCCGGCGCAGCGGACCCGCCGGCGCCGCGCTGGTCTGCATCACCACCGGCGTGACCTCCTCATCATCATCCGTCTCGGGCACACCATCGCCCCCGTCTGTCAGCGGCATCAATCATGCCCCATCTGAGGTCACAGCTTTCCGCAGGCAGGGCGAGTTGTAGTGACATTGTTGCGGAGAGTCACGAGATCTTTCGCGGCGACCCGCGACGTGCGAGAGGAAATCACATCTCATGAGCGCACCGACGGCCACTACGTGGCGTAACTGGGCCGGGAATGTCCGCGCCGACGCGGTCGCGGTCGGGTACCCCGCGAGCGCGGCCGAGGTCGCCGCGGCGGTGACCGGGGCGGTCGCCGCCGGGCGCGCCGTCAAGGCGGTCGGGTCGGGCCACTCGTTCACGTCGGCGGCCGCCACCGACGGCGTCCGGCTGGAACTCGGCCGGCTCAGCGGCGTCATCGCCGCCGACGCGGACGCCGGGACGGTGACCGTCCGTGCGGGCACCACCCTCCGGCAGCTGAACGCAGCCCTCGCCGCGCTCGGGCTCGCCCTGCCCAACCTCGGCGACATCGACGCGCAGACGATCGCGGGGGCGCTCGCCACGGGCACGCACGGCACCGGCGCGGCGTACGGCTGCCTGTCGACGTTCGTCGAGGCCCTGGAGCTGGTGACCGCGGACGGCGCGATCCTGCGCTGCTCGGCGACCGAGCACCCCGACGTGTTCGCCGCCGCCCGGGTCGGGGTGGGCGCGGTCGGCGTCGTCACCGAGGTCACCCTGCGCTGCGTGCCCGCGTTCATCCTGCGCGCCCGGGAACGGCCGACCGCGCTGGCCGACGTGCTGGCCGGGCTGGACGAGTGGGTCGGCGCCAACGACCACTTCGAGTTCTACTGGTTCCCGTACACCGAACGCACCCAGACCAAGGTCAACAACCGGGTGCCGACCTCGGACGCCCCGCTGCCCGGGTGGCGCCGATGGTTCGACGACGACCTGCTCGCCAACCGGGTCTTCGCGGGCATGTGCCGGCTCGGCCGGGCCCTGCCCGGCACCGTTCCGGCGATCAACGCGATGTCCGCTCGCGCCCTCAGCCCGCGCGAGTACACGGCCTCCTCGCACGAGGTGTTCGTGACCGCGCGCCGGGTCCGCTTCGTGGAGATGGAGTACGGGATACCGCGCGCCGCCCTGCCGGAGGCGTTCGCCGCGCTGCGCCGGGTGATCGACAGGTTGCCGTACAGGGTCGTCTTTCCGGTGGAGGTCCGGTTCACGGCCGCCGACGACATCTGGCTCTCCCACGGGTACGGGCGTGACAACGCGTACCTGGCGATCCACCAGTACGTCGGCATGCCCTACGAGGAGTACTTCCGGGAGTTCGAGCAGGTGTGCGCGCCGCTCGGCGGCCGGCCCCACTGGGGCAAGATGCACTTCCGCGACGCGGCCACGCTCCGCACGGCGTACCCGAGATTCGACGACTTCCTCGCGGTACGCGACCGGCTGGACCCGGGCCGGGTCTTCGCCAATTCCTACACCGGGCGGGTGTTCGGCACCTGACGCGATGTTTGCCGGACGACAACGACGGGCACGTCTCTAGCAGCGCGAAGTCGGCGCCGATAAGGGCGCCGACCACGACGAGGAGGTCGCGATGTCGCTCGGTGACAAGATTCAGAACGAGGCCGAGGAGCTCAAGGGCAAGGTCAAGGAGTGGATCGGCGACAAGACCGACAACCACAGCCTTGAGGCTGAGGGCGTGGCGGACCAGGCCAAGGCGAACGCCAAGCAGGCCGGCGAGCACGTCAAGGACGCCGCCCACGACGTCAAGGACTCGTTCACGTCGGCGGACTACGACGCGGCGCGCCGGTCGGAGTACCCGACGCGCTAACCATGCCGAAAGGGCGGCGACCCGGTGCGGGTCGCCGCCCTTCGCACGCACACACCGCCCGCGCACACCGCCCGCCGCCCGCCCCCTCCACGCCCGCTCCACCCGACGTTTGGGCGGTTCCGCGCCAAACCGTGCCCCTCCGTGACACGCCAAACCGTCCAAACGTCCGCGCAACGCGGCGGCGCAGCGGGCGGGGCGGGGCGGGATGAGGGGCGGTCAGTCCGGGGTGGGGGTGGCCTTCTTGGCGGTCGTCGCCTTGGGGGCGGACTTCTTGGCGGGGGCCTTCTTGGTGGCCTTCGTCGCCGTGCCGGTCGCCTTCGCGGTCGTCTTCTTGGCCGCCGCCTTCTTCGGCGCAGCTGCCTTCTTCGGGGCCGCTGCCTTCTTCGCCGCCTTCTTGGTCGACGGGTTGGCCCGCTTGTCGGCGAGCATCTCGCTCGCCTGCTCGACCGTCATCGCCTCGACGGTCTGCCCGCGTCGCAGGGACGCGTTCGTCTCGCCGTCGGTGACGTACGGGCCGAACCGGCCATCCTTGATGACCAGGGGCTTCTCGGTCAGCGGGTCGTTGCCCAGCTCCCGAAGCGGCGCGGCGGCCGCCCGGCGCTGGCGGGTCTTCGGGGCCGCGAGCAGCGCCAACGCCTGGTCGAGGGTGACCGTGAACATCTGCTCCTCGGTCTCCAGGGACCGGAAGTCGTCACCCCGCTTGATGTACGGGCCGTAGCGCCCGGCGGCGGCCACGATCTCCTGACCGGCCTCGTCGACGCCCACCACCCGGGGCAGGGTCAGCAGCCGCAGCGCGTCCTGGAGGGTCACCGTGTCCGGCGACTGGGTCTTGAGCAGCGACGAGTTGCGCTCCCCCGACGACACATAGGGCCCGTACCGGCCGGACTTCACCACGATCGGTTCGCCGGTGTCCGGGTGCTCGCCGAGCTTGCGCTCGCCGCCACCGCCGAGCAGCAGCTCCTCGACCTTCTCGGGGGTCAGCTCGTCGGGCGCGATGCCGTCCGGCAGCGAGACCCGGTCGCCGCCGTTCTCCGCGTTCGCGTCCTCGCCGGGCAGCGTCCGCTGGACATAGGGCCCGTAGCGGCCCACGCGCACGACCACGTCACGGCCGGCGTCGTCGCGGAACAGCGGGATGGAGTTCACCCCGCGCGCGTCGATGTCGCCGAGGTTCTCGGTCACCATCTTCTTCAGGCCGCCGCCCTGGGCGATCAGGCCCATCGTGGACCGGTCGTCGCCGAAGTAGAAGGCGCGCAGGAAGTCCACGGCCGCCGCGTCGCCACCGGCGATCTCGTCCAGCTCGTTCTCCATGGCGGCCGTGAAGTCGTAGTCGACCAGGCGCGGGAAGTACTGCTCCAGCAGGTTCGACACGGCGAATGCCAGGAACGACGGGATGAGGGCCTGCCCGCGCTTGAACACGTACCCACGGTCCTGGATCGTCCCCATGATCGAGGCGTACGTGGAGGGACGGCCGATGCCCAGCTCCTCCAGCGCCTTGACCAGGGACGCCTCCGTGTACCGGGCGGGCGGCTGGGTGGTGTGCCCGACCGGCTCCAGCGAGTCGGCCGTCAGCGGCTGGTCCTTGGCCAGGACGGGCAGCCGGCGCTCGGCGTCCTCGGCTTCGGCGGCCTCGTCGTCGGAGGACTCCACGTACGCCTTGAGGAAGCCCGGGTCCGTGATGGTCTTGCCGGTGGCGCCGAAGTCGCACTCCTCGCCGCCGGCCGTGACCGCGCGGACGCGGACGGACACCGAGAAGCCGACCGCGTCCGTCATCTGGGAGGCGATCGTGCGCCGCCAGATCAGCTCGTAGAGGCGCACCTCCTCAGTGGACAGCTCGTTCGCGACCTCGCCGGGCGTACGGAAGGTGTCGCCCGCCGGGCGGATCGCCTCGTGCGCCTCCTGCGCGTTCTTCACCTTGCCGGTGTACCGGCGCGGCTGCGGCGGCACGAACCGGTCGCCGAACAGCTCGGCGATCTGGCTGCGGGCCGCGGCGAGGGCGGTCTCCGACAGGTTCACCGAGTCGGTACGCATATAGGTGATGAAGCCGTTCTCGTACAGCCGCTGCGCGATGCGCATCGTCTGCGCCGAGGAGAAGCGCAGCTTGCGGGCCGCCTCCTGCTGCAGCGTCGAGGTGATGAACGGCGCGTAGGGCTTGCGCCGGTACGGCTTCTCCTCGACGCGGGTGACCTTGAACGGGCGCCCCTCGAGCCGGGCGGCGAGCCCTCGCGCGGCGCCCTCGTCGAGGTGCACGACGCCGGAGTTCGGCGCGATCTGCCCGGTGGTGGGCACGAAGTCGCGCCCGGACGCGACGCGGTCGCCGTCGAGCGCGATGAGGGTGGCGTTGAAGGTCCGCGGCCCGTCGCCCGCGTCGGTGACGGCGAGCGTGGCGAGGATGTCCCAGTATTCCGCCGAGCGGAACGCCATGCGCTGGCGCTCGCGCTCCACGACGATGCGGGTGGCCACGGACTGCACGCGGCCCGCCGACAGCTTCGGCATGACCTTCTTCCACAGCACCGGGGAGACCTCGTAGCCGTAGAGGCGGTCGAGGATGCGGCGGGCCTCCTGGGCGTCGACCAGGGACTGGTCGATGGCGCGCGGGTTGGCCACGGCCTGCTGGATCGCCGACTTGGTGATCTCGTGGAAGACCATGCGCTTGATTGGGATCTTGGGCTTGAGGGTCTCCAGGAGGTGCCAGGCGATGGCCTCCCCCTCGCGATCCTCATCCGTGGCGAGCAGCAGCTCGTCGGCCTCCTTGGTCAGCGCCTTGAGCTTCGCGACCTGCTTGGCGCGGTCGGGGCTAACCACGTAGAGCGCGTTGAAGTTGTTGTCGACGTCCACGCCGAGGCGCGCCCACGACTCGCCCTTGTAGCGGGCGGGCACGTCGGCGGCGTTGCGGGGCAGGTCA
The DNA here is from genome assembly GCF_039528415.1 of Luedemannella helvata. Classification (NCBI taxonomy): domain Bacteria; kingdom Bacillati; phylum Actinomycetota; class Actinomycetes; order Micromonosporales; family Micromonosporaceae; genus Luedemannella; species Luedemannella helvata. The sequence goes on along the minus strand of NZ_BAAALS010000017.1, from coordinate 65,546 downwards.
CGCACGTGGCCGTAGCTGGCCTCCACGACGTATCCCGGCCCCAGGTAACCCGAGATCGTCTTCGCCTTGGCGGGCGACTCTACGATCACGAGGCGCGTGCCCCCCGACCTGGGCTGCGCGGTCTGCTGCGCTTTCGGCACCCGTACTCCCTCGGGTCTTGCTACGTCGGCCCCCACCCCCAACGTGGGCGCATTGACGTCCTGACGGTTGTCAAACGGTACACGTACGGTCAAGCGTGACCACCGTCACGCGCCGTTCCTGGGGGTCGAAGTGCCACATTACGGGCATTAGCGACATCTAACCTATCTACCCCAGCCGCTTGCCGTATTGAGGCTAGCTCGGCCAGAGCCCTTCCGGGGAGGGGCGCGGCGGATCGCCGATCATCTCGGCGAGCCGGGCCACCTTCCGGCGACCAGAGATACGGTACGCCGGGCCGCCCGGACGCCCTTTGATCAACACGGCTCCGAGCCCGACCGCGCTCAGCGCCCGGCCCACTACCGGCCAGGTCGCGTCGTCGTCGGCGCCCACCTCCAGGGCGTACACCCCCGGGTTCTCCAACCGCCCACTCGCGGTGACCCACAGACGCAGCGCGCGCCCGTCGAGGTGAAGCCGGCGCGGCGGGGACTTGCTGCCGTCGGCGGCCAGCCAGGTCCGCGCCAACGGAATCAAGATCTTGGTGTACGCGGTCCGCACCTCGAACCGCTCGACGGGGGGTTCGGTGTCCTGTGTTTGCGGGTCATCGGCCGTCGCCTCGGCGGCCTTGCGGCGCGGCCCGGGCGCCTGTTCCGGCTCGGGCGGCGTGCCGTCGTCAGCCGACTCGGCGACCGCGACCACGCTCAGCTCGCGGTGTTGCACCGGGGCGAGCGTGGACACCACCGTCGCGGCCAGATCGCGGCGGGCGCACTCGCGCACGAGGACGGCCGCGCGCCACGGGTCGTCCACCGTGATCACCACCCGGGCGGTGCCGCCCATCCGGATCACCCGGCCCCCACCGGCGAGCAGTCCGACCAGGTCCGCCGGCTCCGGCCGGCGGGCCTCCACACCAAAGAGAGAAAGCTGTCGGATCAACGACATTCTGGGATCTCGTCGAAGGCCTTCGAGAGTTCCGGTGAGGTGATCGCGCTCGTGTCGAGCCGGCTCGACGCGTACTCCTGGTTGAGGGTCGTGATGATGGCCACCACCCCGTCGTAGAAATCCTGGTCGTCCTTTGTCGACAGCTTCTGGATGTCGGCCTTCGCGTGCCCGTACGCGTCACGCACGGCGGCGAGCGACTCGACGAACTTCTGCGCGATCACCTCGCCCTGGTCCACGTCCGGCTCGCCCGCGTCCTCGACGGCCTTACGGGCCTTCTCGCTCGCGTCGCTCGCGCCGCCCAGGAGGGCGACCAGGTTCTTCTGCGTCGCCGCCGGCGTCTTGGCGCTCGCCATCTGCTGCTGCGCCTTCGCGTTGAGGTCGGCGATCTGCTTGCGCCACGGGGTGAGGGCGGCGCAGACGGAACTCGCCCACTCCTTGGGCTCGACCGCACAGCCCGCCAGGAGGAGCACCGCGAGGGCGAGCGGCATCAGACGCCGGGTCCGGACCATGCGGGGAGCTTATGACCTTCTCTGCGTGTTGGGGAGTTGCCCTCGCACAGTTGTCCACCCGGTCGGCGCGACGCTACCGTGTGCCTCGTTTGGGCTGCCCACACCAGCGAGGGACCAATGACCGCGAAACGCCAGCTTCTTCGCGTCACCGCCGTCGCCGTCGCGGTCATGACAGGCGTGGGCACCGCCGTCGTCACCGCCGCCCCCGCGTGGGCCATCAGCCCCCGCATCGACGTCACCATGCAGGTCTCGTCGCCCATCGTCGCGGGCGGCGAGGGCCGTGAGGTCCAGACCCGGATCCGCAACGAGACCCGCCGGCTGATGTACGTCGACGTGCGCCGCGCACTCTACATCCAACTGCGGGGCGTCCAGCCGCAGCACGTCCGTGTCTCGATCAACGGCGGCGGCGCGCGCGCCGCCGAGGCCCTCGGCAACGGAACGCTGCGGATCCCGATCGACCAGAACGGCAAGACGCTGCGGCCGCGCGGCGCGGACAACGGCCAGGACGAACTGTCGCTCGGCCTCACCCTGCGGTTCACCTCCGACGCCCCCGCCGGCCGGGCGACCGTGCGCCTCGGCGTCACCGCCGCCGGCTTCAACGACCCCGCGTTCTCCCGTGCCCACGCGCTCACCGTCCGGGCCGGCGCCGCCCCGTCGCCCAGCCGGTCCCCGTCGCCGAAACCCACCACCGAGGCGCCGCCCACCTCGGAGCTACCGGTCGAGACGGCCACCGACGTCCTGCCCGGCGGCGGCGAAGCCGGCCAGCCGACGGCGGCCGCCACCGCGAACAACTCCGGCAGCGGCGTGCCCTGGCCGATGTACCTGCTCGGCACCCTGCTCATCGTCGGCGGCGGCATCCTGATCTGGTGGCTGCTGCGCGGCGGCAAGCCGGAGGAGGACGCGCCGGCCCCGGCCCTGGCCGGCGGCGGGCACACGGCCGTCCTACCGGCGGCGACGCAGGTCATCCCGCAACCCCGGTCGGCGTACCCGCCGGCGACGTACGGCGCGCCGCCCCCACCGCCGCCACACCCCCTCGTGCAGCCCAGCCCGCTCGTGGGCGGCATGGGCCAGCCGAACCCGGCACCGCCGCCGCGCGGCTACGGGCCGCCGGCCGAACCCGGCGGTCCCGGCCTCGTGCCCGGCGCCCCGCACCGGCCCGTACCGCCGCCGCAGCAGCCGACCGCGCCGCTGCCCCGCATCGAGGACGGCCGCCACCGCGCTGATTGACCGCCCACATGGCGCTGATTGACCGCCAACACGGCTTGACCACCAACACGGCGAAGGGCCGCCGGCGCGTCGCGCCGGCGGCCCTTTCTTACCTGCGGGAACTGTCAGGCCTTGACGGGCTCCAAGTCGTCGTCGTCCTGGTCAGACGGCGCTTTTCCCTGGTCATCACCGTCCGCCATGGCGATCGGGCGGCGCTTGCTGACGACCACGGCCGCCGCGATGATCAGGACCGCGACGACGGCGATGCCCACCCGCAGCCCGGTGTTCGCGTCGTCGCCGACACTCCACATCACCACGGCCGGCGCGATGAGCAGCGAGACAAGGTTCATCACCTTGATCAGCGGGTTGATGGCCGGGCCGGCGGTGTCCTTGAACGGGTCGCCCACCGTGTCGCCGATGACGGTCGCGGCGTGCGACGGGGAACCCTTGCCGCCGTAGGAGCCGTCCTCGACGAGCTTCTTCGCGTTGTCCCAGGCGCCACCGGAGTTGGCCAGGAACACCGCCATGAGCGTACCCGCGCCGATCGCGCCGGCCAGGTAGCTGGCCAGGGCGCCGGCGCCGAGGCCGAAGCCGACCGCCACGGGGGCGAGCACGGCCAGCAGGCCGGGCGTGATCAGCTCGCGCTGGGCGTCGCGGGTGCAGATGTCGACGACCTTGCCGTACTCGGGCCGCTGGGTGCGGTCCATGATGCCCGGGAACTCGCGGAACTGGCGGCGGACCTCGAAGACGACCGCACCCGCCGACCGGGACACGGCGTTGATCGCCAGACCCGAGAAGAGGAACACGACGGCGGCGCCGAGGAGCAGACCCACGAGATTGCGCGGGTTGGCGACGTTGAGCAGGTCCGACACGTACGCGCCGATGTTCGTCTCGCCCGCGTCGGCGAGCGACGTGGTCAGGCTGGACGTGTACGAACCGAACAGCGCCGTGGCGGCGAGCACCGCCGTGGCGATGGCGATGCCCTTGGTGATCGCCTTGGTGGTGTTGCCGACGGCGTCGAGCTCGGTGAGCGTACGGGCGCCGCGCTCGTCGATGTCGCCGGACATCTCGGCGATGCCCTGCGCGTTGTCGCTGATCGGGCCGAAGGTGTCCATGGCGACGATGACGCCGACCGTGGTGAGCAGGCCGGTGCCGGCGAGCGCGACCGCGAACAGGGACAGCAGGACCGACCCGCCGCCGAGCAGGTACGCGCCGAACACGCCGGCGCCGATGACGAGCGCCGAGTACACGGCCGACTCGAGGCCGACGCTGATGCCGGCGAGCACGACGGTGGCCGGGCCGGTCAGCGACGACTTGCCGATGTCCTGGACCGGGCGCTTCTCAGTCTCGGTGAAGTAGCCGGTGAGCGCCTGGATGGCGGCGGCGAGCACGATACCGATGACGACCGCGATGATCGCGACCCACTGCGGGCCGACCGGCAGGTCGGTGGAGCCGAGGCGCTGCAGCCAGTCGGCGGGCCACTCCTTGGGCAGGTACAACAGCGCGGCAATGGCGACCAGGACGGCGGAGATCGCCGCTGACAGGTAGAACGCCCGGTTGATCGCCACGAGGCCGTTGCGGTCCGAGGGCCGCAGCCGGGTGATGAACACGCCGATGATGGCGGTCAGTACGCCGATGGTCGGCACGATCAGCGGGAAGACCAGACCGTCGGCCCCGAAGGTGGCCTTGCCGAGGATGAGCGCGGCGACGAGCGTCACCGCGTACGACTCGAAGAGGTCCGCGGCCATGCCGGCGCAGTCACCCACGTTGTCGCCGACGTTGTCGGCGATCGTCGCGGCGTTGCGCGGGTCGTCCTCGGGGATGTTCTGCTCGACCTTGCCGACCAGGTCGGCGCCGACGTCGGCGGCCTTGGTGAAGATGCCGCCGCCGACCCGCATGAACATGGCGAGCAGCGCCGCGCCGAAGCCGAAGCCCTCCAGGACGGTCGGCGCGTCGCCCTTGTAGACGAGCACGACGACGGCCGCGCCGAACAGGCCGAGGCCGACGGTGAGGAAGCCGACCACGCCGCCGGTGCGGAAGGCGATCTGCATGGCCTTCTCGCGGCCCCCGTCCTCACGGGCGGCCGCGGCGACGCGCAGGTTGGCGCGCGTGGCCAGCGCCATGCCGGCGCCGCCGATGAAGGCGGAGAAGCCCGCGCCCACGATGAAGAACAGCGACCGGCCGATCTTCACCGCGGTCTCGCTGCCGTCAAGATCGTGCACCGGGAGCAGGAACAGCAGCACGACGGCGATCACGACGAAGATCGCCAGGGTCTTGAACTGCCGGAACAGGTACGCTGACGCGCCCTCCTGCACAGCCCCCGCGATCTCCTGCATGTTTTTGGTGCCCGTACCGGTGCTGAGCACCGCCTTGACGAGTGCCCCGGCGAAGCCGAGGGCCACGAGCGCGATGACCGCCGCTATGACGACGTAGGTGAGGTTCGACCCCTCTAGGGTCAGCTCGGACATCCGTTGTCCTCCTGTACCGACACGTGCTCACTGCCCGCGGCTGGCGCGGGGCGCGTGCTGATCGGCCCGCCGACCAGCGCAGTGTGAATGACGGCCGTACTCTAGCGGCCCGGAGTAACTGTGGTCACACCCGCCGCCTTCCGTGTCGCGGTGATCTGTGTCGCTGTGCTACCGGCCGGCGCGGCTGACCGGCCAGGACATGTAGACCTCGGTGCCGGCGGACGCGGAGCTGTGAGCGATCTTCAGATCAGCGACGAGTCCCTTGAGCAGCACGAATGACATGTCGGCGGTGACTTCGTCGTCCGGGATGTCGTCGTCGGCGAGGTCGTCGACGACGACCCCGGCGCCCCGCGAGTAGCGGGCGCCGATGCCGGGCTCGGGCGGCCCGTGGTCGGTGACCCGGACCGTGAACCGGTCGCCGTCGGTCATGGACACCTCGATGGGGGTCCGGATCCGGTACGCGCGGTGGCGCGCGACGGCCCGCGCGCACGCCTCGGCGGTGGCGAGCCGGATCTCCTCGACCGTCTCGGCGGATATGCCGGCGCGGCGCGCGACCGCGGCGACCACCAGGCGCACGGTGCGCATGTACGCCGGGTCGGGCGAGAAGGTGAGATGAATGTGTGCCATGCGCTCAGCGCCCGCCGTACGTCACCGGCTCTGGCCGGCGCCCGTGGCGGCGTCGACCGTCTCGTAGATGTCGAACACCGAGTCGAGGCCCGTGATCCGGAAGATCTTCAGCAGCCGCTCGTGGGAATAGACGAGCCGCAGCGTCCCGTCGACGCCGCGCAGCCGGCGCAGCACGCCGGCGAGGACGCCGAGGCCGGACGAGTCGATGAAGTCGACCCGGCTCAGGTCCACGACGATGTTGGTGACGCCGGCGCCGATCAGGCGGTACAGCTCCTCGCGCAACTGCGGGGCCGTGTAGACGTCGATCTCCCCGCCGATCTCGAGCACCGTGTACCCGGCCTCGGCCCGCGCCGTCATCGACAGCTCCATGAGCTCTCCTCCGCTCGGGCGGTCCCGCTCCACCATGGCAGTGACGGCAATGCCATCGGGAGGCATCTTGCCACCTGAGCCGGTGCCGCGCGACGCGCGCCACGACGAGGGTGCGAGAGTGCAGGAGTGACCGTTGTCGTGCCCGATCCCGGCGAGCTGCTGCACCGCATGGTCAGCGGCCGGGCGGCCACGACCGCGGGTTGCGTGACGCACGTGGAGCGGCTGCCGGCCCGGGCGGGGGTGGGTGTGCCCTGGCCGCAGTGGGTGCCGCAGGGTCTACGGGAGCGGCTGGCAGACCGTGGCGTCGTGGCTCCGTGGCGTCACCAGGCGGAGGCCGCGGAGATCGCCTGGCGGGGCGGGCATGTCGTCGTGGCGACCGGGACGGCGTCCGGCAAGTCCCTGGCGTACCAGATGCCCGTTCTTGCGCGACTTGCGACGGAGACGAAGGCCACCGCGATCTACCTGTCGCCGACGAAGGCGCTCGCCGCGGATCAGTTGCGCTCCGTCGTGGCTCTGGCCGATGAGACCGTACGCCCGTCCGGGTACGACGGGGACACGCCGACCGCCGAGCGCGACTGGATCCGCCAGTACGCCCGGCTGGTGCTGACCAACCCGGACATGCTGCACCGGGGCATCCTGCCCCGGCACGACGCGTGGGCGACGTTCCTGCGCCGGCTGCGGTACGTCGTGATCGACGAGTGCCACGCCTACCGGGGAGTGTTCGGCTCCCATGTGGCGCACGTGCTGCGGCGGCTGCGCCGCATCTGCGCCCGGTACGGCTCGGAGCCCACGTTCATCCTGGCCTCGGCGACGGCCGGTGACCCGGCGACGACGGCGGGGCGGCTGACCGGCCTGCCGGTCGCGGCCGTCACCGAGGACGGGTCGCCGCGCGCCGGGGTGACGTTCGCGTTGTGGGAGCCGCCGCCGCTGCCCGGCCTGGACGCCGACGGCGTGGTGGACGCCGCCCCGGTGCGCCGCTCGGCGCTCATGGAGACGGCCGACCTGCTCGCCGACGCGGTGTCGCACGGGGTGCGCACGCTGGCGTTCGTACGCTCCCGGCGGGGCGCGGAGGTGGTCGCGTCGGTGGCCCGGCGGGGCCTGGGCCACGCGGTGCCGGAGCTGGCGGAGCGGGTCGCCGCGTACCGGGGTGGTTACCTGCGCGACGAGCGCCGCGCCCTGGAGCGGGCGCTGGTCTCGGGCGAGCTGCTGGGGCTGGCGGCCACGAACGCCCTGGAACTGGGCATCGACGTGGCGGGCCTGGACGCCGTGCTGCTGGCCGGGTATCCGGGCACGCTCGCGTCGCTGTGGCAGCAGGCGGGGCGGGCGGGCCGCGCGGGGCGGGAGGCGCTGTGTGTCTTCGTGGCCCGCGACGACCCGCTCGACACGTACCTGGTGCACCACCCGCAGGCCCTGTTCGGCCGCCCGGTGGAGGCGACCGTGCTCGACCCGGGCAACCCGTACGTGCTGGGCCCGCACCTGTGCTGCGCGGCCGCCGAGCTGCCTCTGACCCCTGACGACCTGCTGCTCTTCGGCGACCAGACCGAAGGGGTCCTCGACGCGCTGGTGGCGGCCGGGGCGCTGCGCCGCCGCCCGACGGGCTGGTACTGGACCGGCACGGGCCGCCCGGACGTGGACCTGCGCGGCAGCGGCGGCCTGGAGGTCTCCATCGTCGAGGCGGCCACCGGCCGCCTGCTGGGTACGGTCGACCCGGCCGCCGCCCACGTGCAGGTGCACCCGGGGGCCGTCCACCTGCACCAGGGCACCTCGTACGTGGTGGACCAGCTCGACCTCGACGACGCCGTGGCGCTCGTGCACGCGGAGGAGCCCGACTGGACCACCCACCCGCGCGACGTCACGAACCTGGGCGTCGTGTCGGTGACCTCCTATGTGGATGCCGGCCCGGTGGGCCTGTTCCTCGGCGAGGTCGAGGTGACCAACCAGGTCGTCGGGTACCAGCGCCGCCGCCTGACCACCCGGGAGGTCATCGACACCCGGCCGCTGGACCTGCCGGCCCGCGAGCTGCGTACGGTCGCCGTCTGGTGGACCATCGCGCCCTCCGCGCTGCCGGACGACGTGGAGTGCGACGTGCCCGGCGCCCTGCACGCGGCCGAGCACGCGGCGATCGGCCTGCTGCCGCTCGTGGCGACGTGCGACCGCTGGGACATCGGCGGCCTGTCGACGGCGGCGCACCCGGACACGGGCGTACCGACGGTGTTCGTCTACGACGGCCATCAGGGCGGCGCGGGGTTCGCGGAGCGCGCGTACCTGGCGGCGTCCGACTGGCTGACCGCGACCCGGACGGCGATCGCGGAGTGCCTCTGCGAGAAGGGCTGCCCGTCGTGCGTGCACTCGCCGAAGTGCGGCAACGGCAACGACCCCCTCGACAAGGCCGGCGCGGTCGCCGTCCTCGACGTGGTTCTCGGTGCCCTGCGCGACGCCCGCCGCTGACGCGGGCGAGGCGCCGCTGACGTAAGCGCGACGGCCACCGCTGACACAGGCGCGACGCCCGCCGCTGACACGGGCGCGACGGGTCCCGCTCGCGCGGAGGCGCGGGCCGCGCCGCCCGCCGCACCCGGCACCCGCAGGCGGATTTCGGCGGTGACGGTCACGTCGAGGCCGTCCACGGCGCACGCCGCGAGCGAGGCGCCGTTGGCGGCCACGATGGCGGCGGCTCGGACGCACGCGGCGGCCTGACCGGCGGGCGCGTGGGCGGCCCCGGCGAGCGCCCCGAGGTCGGCGGCCGCCTGAGCGCGGTGCCGGGCCACCACTGCCGCGCCGACCAGCGCGAACGCCCCGCCGAGCAGCACGACGACGAGTCCGAACGCGAGCACCAGCACGGACGCCGCCCCACGGTCGGCACCGTCCCGGCCGGTCCTTGCCGGCCAGACTCGGCTTCGCTCTCCGGAACGCGCCCGGCGGCCCGCTGCCGGCCGCGTTTGGTGGGTGGCCGTCATGGCGGGCCGTCCCCGACGCCCGGCTCGACGGCGGCCGTGGCCTCGCCGGTCACCGTGAACTGCCCGAGACCGCCGAACGGTCGCACCACGGCGCGGACCCGCGCCCGCACGAGGTCACCGTCCACGCTGACGACGACGCTGGCGCCGTCCGGGGCGAGCCGCCGGCCGGCCGCCTCGCCAGCGTCGCCCCGCGCGGCGGCCAACGCCGCGTCCCGGGCCGCGTCGACGCACCGCACCCTGGTGAGCACGGCGTTGACCGCGCCGACGGCCACCAACGTCAACGACACGAGTACGGGCAGCGCGACGGCGATCTCCACCGTCGCCGCGCCCCGGTCCGTCGCCTCCCGGCGCCCGCCCAGCCACGCCCACGGCGACCAGGGCCGCGCCGGCCCGGGCGGCCGCCTTGGCCACGGCCCGGTACCGGCCGGCGAGCGGCGGTGAGGCGGCGCGGTGGGCCGGACGACCCACCGCGCCTTGCGCTCGACCATCAGTTCAGGGCCCGCGTGATGATGCCGTTCAGCGCTTTCTGCACCGAGTCGGACGTCACCACCTTGAGCAGCAGCCCCGCGAAGGCCACCGCCGCGAGCGTGCCGACGGCGTACTCGGCCGTTGACATGCCCCGGTCGCCGCCGAGGTGGGCCAGAAGCCTCGTACGGAGGCGGTTCGCGCGTACGCGCATGGAAAAGCTCCTTCCGATCAGTGGGGAAGCACATCGCCGAGGACGGCGACGACCACCGGGACCAGCCCGGCGAGCACGAAGGCGGGCAGGAAACACAGCCCGAGCGGCAGGACGATGAGGACGGCGGCGCGCTGCCCGGCGGCCTCGGCGGCGGCCACGTCGGCGGCACGCAGGTCGTCGGCGACGCGGGTGAGCGCCTCGGCGAACGCGGCGCCCCGGTGCTGCGCGCGGGTCGCGGCCCGCACGACCCGGGCCACGGCGGGGTCGTCGCCGAGGTAGGCCCACGCCTCCTCCGCCGTGGCCCCGAGGCGCAGCGCGCGGGCGACCCGGCCGAGCCGCCGTCCCACCGGCCCGCCGAGGGCGTCCGCGACCTCGGCGGCGGCCCGGTCGGGCGGCGCCCCGGCGCGCAGCGCGGCGGCGAGCAGGGCGTCCGCGTACGCCAGCTCGGCGCGCACCGCCTCGCGCTCCGCCCGTACGGCCGCCGGCTCCTGCCGGGCCAGCCACGCCACCCCTACCGCGGCCGCCACGACGCCGGCCGCGAGGCCGACCCAGCCGGCCAGCCCGTATCCCAGCGCGGCGCCGGCCGCCACGACAGCGATCGGTCTCAGCAGGCGTGTCACAGCGGGACCCCGCGCGGGCGGGCGAGCCGGGCCGCCCACGCCAACCCGCCGAGCTGCAGGGCCACCGCGGCGCACAGGCAACCGGCGCCGATCGGCGTGCCCAGCAGCACCGTGCCCGGCGACACGCCCATGACCGGCCCGAGGCCGACCCCGGCGAGCGGCAGGACGGCGAGCAGCAGCGCGCTGGCCCGTGCCCCGGCGGCCTGTGCGGCGACGGTCGCCCGGAGCCGGACGGCCGCCCGAAGCTGCTGGTCGAGCCGGTCGAGCACGGCGGCCAGGGGCGCGCCCGTACGCTCGGCGAGCGTCACGGCCGCCGCGACCCGTCGGGTCACGTCGCGGGTGAGTTCGGCGGCGCAGTCGCGCACGGCGATCTCGGCCGGCACCCCGGCCCGCAGTTCGGCGGCGAGCGTGGCGACCCCGTCGACCGCGCGGTCGAACCGTCGCGCGGCGGCCCGCGCCCGGACGGAACGACCGGCCGCTACCGTCCCGGCCGCGACGTAGCTGGCGGTGACGACGCCGGCGACCGGCCCGACGACCACCGCGACGAGCCCACCCGCGGCGAACCCGGCAGCCGCCGCGACCCGGCGCGCCGCACGAGGCGGGAGGTTGGCCAGCCGATCCCGCCTGCGCGCGGCCCGGCCGCCACGGCCCACCGCGCCGCCGCTCACCGGCAGCCGGCCACCCGCCGCAGGGCCGCCGACCGGCGGCAGCCCACCCGCAGCGCCGCCGACCGGCGGCCACCCACCCGCTGAGCCGCCGTCCAGCGGCAGCTCACTCGCCGCCGCGCCGCCGCTCATCGGCAGTCCGCCGTCGTCCGCCTGCCCGCCGCCCACCGTCGGACAGCCCGTGCGCCGCAGGGTCCGCAGCAGTGACCGCCACCGCGCCCGCCGGAGCCGGCCGGGCAGGATGGCGACGCACAGCCACGCGGTGACAGCGAGGACGGCGGCCACCAGCGCCACCGTGGTCACGACGTCCGCCGATCCGCCGCCGCGCCGACGGGCGCGCTCGGGGAGATCACGGCCGTGGGCGCGTCCCACCCGCCGCCGATGCCCCGCTCCCGCAGCAGCTGGGCGAGCGCGCCGGCCGCCGGTCCGGGCCCGTCGGCGCGCCGCCACGCGGGCACCACCCGCACGGGCAGGCCGGGCGCGAGTACGCCGATCTCGGTCACCATCCGCCGGCCGCCGGCGCGCCCGAGCTGGACGACCACCTGCAACCCGGCGGCGATCTGCGCGTGCAGCGCCTCGCGCGGTACGCCGCCGAGCAGGCCGAGCGCCTCCAGCCGGGCGGGTACGTCGGCGGCCGTGTTGGCGTGCAGGGTCGCCGCGCCGCCCTCGTGGCCGGTGTTCAGGGCGGCGAGCATGTCGACGACCTCGGCGCCCCGGCACTCACCGACGACGAGCCGGTCGGGCCGCATCCGCAGCGCCTGCCGCACGAGGTCGCGCAGCGCGACGCCGCCGGCGTCCTCCACATTGGCGTCGCGGGCCTGCAGGGCGACGACGTGGGGGTGCGCCGGCCGCAGCTCGGCGGCGTCCTCGACCACGACGATCCGCTCGTGCGCGGGCACCAGGCCGAGCAGGGTACTCAGCACGGTGGTCTTGCCGGTGCCCGTCCCGCCGGAGACGACGTACGCGAGGCGGGCCGCGACGATGGCGCGCAGCAGGTCGGCCGCCGCCGGTGCGACGGCGCCGGTCGCGACCAGTTCGGCGAGCCCGAACGCGCGCTGCCGGAACGTACGCAGGGAAAGGTAGGGCCCGCGGACCGCGACCGGCGGGAGCACCGCGTGCAGTCGGCTGCCGTCCGGCAGGTGCGCGTCGACGAACGGGGAGGCGTCGTCGAGGCGCCGGCCGCACGCGGCGGCCAGGCGCTGGGCGAGGCGGCGCAGTTCTCCCTGGTCCGGGAAGGAGACGTCCGTGCGGACCATGCCGGCGCCCCGGTCGACCCAGACCTCGGCCGGGCCGTTGACCACGACATCGGTGACGGCGGGCTCGGCGAGCAGGTCGGCGAGCGGCCCGGCGCCCGCCATCTCGGCGAACACGTCGTCGGTGACGCGGCGCAGCGTGTTGCTGCCCAGCGGTGCTTGGCCCGGTTCGGACAGCACGGCGCCGAGCACCGCCGACCGTGTCACGCCGGTCTCCGCGACCGTGAGCCGTCGACGCACGCGATCCACCAGGTCGGGCCGCGGTCGGGTGCTCATGACGCGAAGGTCTCTGCGAGCAGCCGGCGGCACAGTTGCGCGAGCGGTCCACGTCCGGTGCCGGCTGGCGCCTCGCCGCGCTCCAACGCTCGGGTCAGCTGCGGTTCGGTGCGGGCGACCCCGGCGAGCGGGAGGCCGAGCACCTCGGCGACCTCGGCCGCGCCGATCCGGCCGGGAATCGGCCCGCGCACGACGGCCGAAAGCTGCGGGCAGTAGGGCCGGGCCCGGGCCGCCACCTGCGCCGCCGCCGCGCAGCCGCGCAGGTCGCCGGGCACGAGCAGGTACGCCCGGTCGGCCGCCGTCAGGGCGAAGCGCGCCGCCTCGTCGAGGTAGCGCGGCACGTCGACCACGACCAGGTCGCGCCCGCGCCGGCCGGCGTCGAGCGCGGCAGCCATGGCGGCGGCCGGCACCTCACCGTCGCTGTCGCGGTCGAAGGAGAGCACCGCGAGGCTTCCCTGGCTCGGCAGCGCCGCGACCAGGGCTGGCGGGTGCACGCGACCGTTCGCCTCCGCGAGCTGCGGCCAGCGCAGCCCGTCGCGTTCCTCCCAGCCGAGCACGAGGTCGACGCCGCCGCCGAGCGGGTCCGCGTCCACGAGCAGGGTGGCGCGCCGCTGCTTGAGCCCGGTGACGGCCAGGCCGGTGGCCAGGACGCTCGCGCCGCAGCCACCCCGGCCGCCGAGGACCACCACGACCCGGCCGCGCGCCCCGGTGTCGGTGGCCGGGTCGGCCAGCCGGTCGGCGAGCCACGGCTCGGCGTCGGGGAGCAGGACGACATGTTCGGCCCGTACGGACTCCGCCCGCCGCCACGCGGCCTCGGCCACGGGCCCACCGGCACAGTCGCGGGCGACGACGACCACCCGGGCGCGGTGCGGCAACGCCGCCCGGGCGCACGCGTCGAGGGCGTCGACGCCGACCACGACGAGCGGCGCGCCCGCCCACCGGACCCGCGCGGCGGCCGGGTCGGCCGCGACCTCCACGGCGGCGCCGCTGGAGCCGGCCAGCCGCAGGAGGTCGTCGAGGAGTTCCTGATCGGCGGTGACGACGAGCGGAAGGGGCGGTTCGGCGATGGCGGGCGGCGCGAGGACCGGCACGGCGGGCTCCGATTCGTGCGTGGGCGGTAACGTCGCCGCCCACCCTGCCGAGCCGGACCTCCTCCTACGGCCGCCGAATCAAGATCTGTGGAAAACCAGGTCCCTTGTGGAAAACCCCCACCCGGGAATACCCACCCTCACGCCCTCCACGCCCTCACACCCTCCCCACCCCGCCCCGCCCCGCAAGATCCTGCTGTTTGGACAGTTCCGCGGGAAACAAGGCCTGCCGGTAACACGCGGAACTGTCCAAACGTCGAAGTGGGGGGCGCGGGGCGCGGGACGGGGCGCGGGACGGGGCCGGAGAGCACGAAACGGGCGGGGCGCCGAGGCGCCCCACCCGTTTACCAGGGGACTTACAGCGCGGGGTACGCGTTGGTGACGAGCTGCTCGAACTGGGCCGGGAACCACTTGCCGGCCAGGGGGGCGTTCGGGAGCGCGTTGGTGAGGTTGTTGCCGTTGAGGCTGTTGCCGGTGTACGTCGGGTCGCACATCGGGTCGGCGCCCTTGCCCTCGTCGTTCGGGATGACCTCGCTGGCACCGTCCGACTCGCCCGGAGGCTTGATCCACACGTACGCGTCGAGACCGGCGGCCGGGTTGGCCTGGGGACGGAAGCCGATGCCGGCGCCGTTCTGGTTGCACCAGTTGCCCCGGTGGATACGACGGTCGATCTTCGTGGCGTTCACGAAGGTGTTGAGGTCGGTCGAGGTCGACGCGCCCGACGGACGGGCCGAGCCGCCCCAACCGTTACGCGACGTGTCGATCATCATGCCGATGGAGGACGGGAAGCCCTTGGCGATGAGCGCGGTGCGCAGGGCCTGGACGAACGACTGCTCGTCGATGTACTGGTTCCACTGGTAGAAGTTCGCCGAGCGGACCGGGTTGCCGCTGATCATCTGGCCGGCGGTCATGTACGGCTCGATGGTCGGCGTCGTGTTCGCGGTGTTCGAGACGAAACCGTCGTACGCGTTGAAGCCGCCCGTCGTCTTGCTCGCCAGGGTGGCCATGAGGTTCACGAACGGGGTCAGGTTCGAGTCCCAGCCGAGCCAGCCGGAGTGGGCCACGTCCACGTACGTGTACACGTTCGAGATGGAGCGCAGCTTGCCGGCCGCGTACGCGACGCCGTCGATGTAGGCGCCGGTCGAGTTCGCCTCGGCGCACTTGGCGAAGCTCAGGTTCGTGATGAGGTTCGGCAGCGAGTCCGGCTCGATGATCGTCGAGATGCGCAGCGAGGCGTACTTCGACTGGTTCATGATCGCGTAGATCGGGTCGATGTACTCGGTCTTGTACCGGGCCAGCCCGTTGTTCGCGATGAGCAGCTCGCCGTTGGAGGCCAGCGCCGAGCAGTCACGGTTGGGCAGGTCGTAGATGACGATGGTGATGACGACCTGCTTGCCGCTGCTGGCCTGCTGCGCGAGAGCGGCGTCGAGGTGCGCGGCGAGGCCCTTGCTGCCGTTCGCGCCGTTGATCGCGGCGATGCGGTCGAGCCAGACGGCCGTGGGCTGCTCGGCGACCTTGGCCATGGCGGCGCCGAGCGTGCCGCCCTTGGCGGTGGCGGCGGCGGTGACCTGAGCGGCGTAGTCCGGGTTGATGTACCCGTTCGCGCCCGCGTACGGGTTGTCGACGCGCGAGGTGCTCGGCGTGCTGGGGGCGGCGGAGGTGACCACGGCCGAGGTCGGCGGGCGGGTGGTGACGGCCGCGCTGCTCACCGGCGCGGACGTGATCGAGCGCGTCGTCACGGGAGCGGACGTCGCCGCGCGCGTGGTGACCGGGGCCGAGGTCGCGGCCCGGGTCGTGGTCACCGGCGCCGACGTGACCGGGGTCCCGCCGCAGGTCACGCCGTTGACGGCGAACGACACGGGCGCCGCGTTGGTGGCGCCGGTCAGGTTCCCGATGAAGCCGAGGTCGACGACGCCGTTGGAGCCCACGGAGCCGTTCCACGACTCGTTGGCCACGCTGACGTTCGCGCCGGACTGGGTCCACTTGCCGGACCAGCCCTGGGCCACGGTCTGGCCGTTGGCGAACGAGAACGTGAGGTTCCACGAGGTCCAGGCGTCGCCGGTGTTCTTGAGGGTCACGCCGCCCTGGAAGCCGTTGCCCCACTGGCTGACGATGTTGTACGTGACGTTGCACGCGGTCGCTGCGTTCGCCGGCAGCGCCGGAACGATCGCCACGCCGCCGATCACGACGGCCCCGGCGGCCAGTGCGGCCACCCGGCGTCGTGTCATGCGAATGCTCATGCCTGCTTCTTCCTACGGGACGGGCAATAGGCGGTGGTCCGATTGACCTGCGTCTTCTCGGCGAGCGCAGAGTCAAGCACCGGTCTGCGGGCATCACAAGCGATCCATATGGCGCTCAGCATCCGCCCAGGTCAGATTGCGTGACCATGATCGATGTTAAGAAACTTACGGAGAAAAACCCGTCCGTTCGGGTACGCCGGACGGGCAGCGTCGCTGGTGGTGCTCGATGTCTCAGTGAACAACACGCGACCGGGACTTAACCGATTCAGTCCCATTGATAGATGGAAGCGCATTCCACCGAAAGTCATCGATATTTTGATCAGCGATGACGAATGATGGCCCGGATACCGCAAAAGCGTAAGAATCTGGCGAATCGGATTCTCGGTCAACATGGACGGCTCACCCCGGGAATCCCGTGAGCTAGGTTGGCCCGCGTGGAGGACTGGGAGCAGTGGCGTCGCCCGGGGCCGGGCGGCCTGTGTGACCGCCAGGACGTCACGATGACCCTGGCGGTGATGGCCGGCGCCGTCACCATCACCGTGCTCGTCAACAGCATGGGCGCGTTCATTCAGGGCACGGCTCCGTCGCTGGGCGAGCAGTTGGCGTGGGCCGTCGTGCTCGCGGCGCCCCTGCTGTTCCGGCGACGGTTCCCCGCGACCGTGTTCGTGATCATCTCGGTTGTTTTCATCGCGGGACAGGTACGGCAGATCGGCGACAACCTGGCGCCATCGATCGCGCTGTTTCTGGCTATGTACAGCCTGGGCGCCTGGGGCCCCAACCGGGCGGTGGCCCGCTGGGTGCGCATCGCCGTGATCGTCGCCATGTTCGGCTACATCGGGCTCAACATGTACCGCGCGCTGGGTGCCCCGGACCCGGACGCCTTCGACGACGCCGCCGGTCCGCTCGATCCGGTGCTGGCCACCGCCCTCTACGGCATCGGCGTCAACGTGCTGTTCTTCGGGGCCGCGTACGTGTTCGGCAACCAGTCGTGGGAGTCGGCCCGCCGCCGGTACGAGCTGGTCGTCCAGGGCGAGCAGTTGCGGAGGTCACAGGCCGACAACGCGCGCCAGGCGGTGGTGGCCGAGCGCGTCCGGATCGCCCGGGACCTGCACGACGTCGTCGCGCACCACGTGTCCGTGATGGGTGTGCAGGCGGCCGCGGCGCGGCGTGTGCTCGATTCCGACCCGGCTGTGGCGAGCGAGGCGCTGTCGGCGGTCGAGACAACGGCCCGGACGGCGATCGACGAGCTGCGCGGGCTGCTCGGCGTCCTGCGCGCGGACGACGAGCGGTCCGGGTCGGCGGACGGATCCCACGCGTCCACGCCAGGGCTCGATCAGATCAGCCGGCTGGCCGAGGAGGCGCGGGTCACGGGCCTGCGGGTCACGTACGCGGAGTTCGGCGAGCCCCGACCGGTGCCCGACGCGGTCGCCCTGTCCGCGTACCGGGTGGTGCAGGAGGCGTTGACCAACACCGTCAAGCACGCGGGAGCGGGAATGGCCGAGATCCGCATCCGGCACCTGCGACAGGGCCTGGAGGTCGAGATCAACGATGACGGACACGGCGGCGCCGGCACGCCGCACGGGACCGGTCTGGGCCTGGTCGGGATGCGCGAGCGGGTGGCCGTTCACGGTGGCGACCTGATCGTCGGGCCCCGGCGCGACGGCGGGTTCCAGGTGCGGGCCCGGTTCCCGCTCGCGGAACCGGTGGCGGCGTGAGCGGCGGGCCGATCAGGGTCGTCCTGGTGGACGACCAGGACCTGGTGCGCGCCGGCTTCCGGGTCATCCTCGGGACGGAGGACGGCATCGAGGTGGTCGGTGAGGCGCGCAACGGCGCCGAGGCGGTCGACCGGGTGAACGCGCTGCGGCCGGACGTGGTGCTGATGGACGTGCAGATGCCGGACATGGACGGCCTGGCGGCGACCCGCCGGATCCTGGCCCTCCCCCAGGACGCGGGGCAGCCGGTCCGGGTGGTGATCCTGACCACCTTCGACCGCGAGGACTACCTCTTCGAGGCGCTGCGGGCCGGGGCCAGCGGATTCCTGCTCAAGAACGCCCGCCCGGAGGACCTCATCGACGCGGTACGCGTGGCCGCGCGCGGCGACGCGCTGCTGTCGCCCCAGGTCACGCGGCGGGTTATCGAACAGTTCAGCGCCCCCGCGCCGCTGCCGGGCAAGCACCGGCCCGCGGAGCTGACCGAACGCGAGTATGAGGTGCTCGTCGCCCTGGCCCGGGGCGCGACCAACGCCGAGATCGCCGAACTGCTCTACGTCAGCGAGACCACGGTCAAGACGCACGTGTCGCGGGTGCTGGCGAAGCTCGGGCTTCGCGACCGTACCCAGGCTGTCGTCTACGCGTACGAGAACGGCGTCGTAGCGCCGGGCGCCGACAGCGACTCTCCCTCTCGCGGAGGATGATCAGAATCCTTCTCGCGTCCGACGCGGGCGGCGGGGCCGACTCCCTAGCCTTTGGGCATGCTGCACGTACGGGAGATCAGCCGTGGCTTCCACGGCACGAAGGTGCTCGACGGCCTGTCGTTCGACGCGGCGCCGGGACGCATCACCGGGTTCGTCGGAGCGAACGGCTCCGGCAAGACCACCACCATGCGGATCATCCTGGGGCTGCTCGCCGCCGACCGGGGCACGGTCACCTGGCAGGGCGAGCCGATCACCCAGCAGGTGCGGCAGCGGTTCGGGTACATGCCGGAGGAACGTGGCCTGTACCCGAAAATGAAGGTCGCCGACCAGATCATCTACTTCGGCCAGTTGCACGGCCTGGACCTGGCGACCGCCAAGCGCAACACGGCGGCGTTGCTGGAGCGCCTGGAGCTGACCGGCCGGGCCGATGACCTGGTGGAACGCCTGTCGTTGGGCAACCAGCAGCGGGTGCAGGTCTGCGTGGCGCTCGTCCACGAGCCCGAGCTGCTGATCCTCGACGAACCCTTCTCCGGCCTGGACCCCCTGGCGATCGAGACCGTGCTCGGCGTCCTGCGTGACCGGGCCGCCCGCGGTGTCCCCGTGCTGTTCTCCAGTCACCAGCTGGAGCTGGTCGAGCGGCTCTGCGACGACCTGGTGATCATCTCGGGCGGCAGGACGGCGGCCAGCGGCGACCGGGAGTCGCTGCGGTCGCGCTTCACCACGCCCCGCTTCGAGCTCGTGGTCGACGGCGACGCCGGGTGGGTCCGCGACATGTCCGGCGTGACGGTGATCGACCTCGACGGCGCGCGGGTCGTCTTCGACGCGACAGACAACGAGCTGGCGCAGCGCGTGCTCACGCAGGCTGTCGAGCGCGGCCCGGTCCGGGCCTTCGGCGCCGTCGTACCGTCCCTGGCCGAGATCTTCCGAGAGGTCATCTGATGTCGTTCTGGAACGCCACCCGTCTTGTCGCCCAGCGGGAACTCCGTATGCAGATGCAGGGTAAGGGCTTCTGGATCACCTTCGGCGTCTTCATCGTGGGGCTCTTCCTCGCCGCGATCCTGCCCGGAGTGCTCGGCGGCGACTCGACGTCGACGGTGGCCACCTTCGGTTCGCGGGCCACCGAGGTGGTGGCAGCGGCCGACAACCTTGAGGCTCGGGTGGTCACCGACCTTGAGCAGGCGCAGGCGCTGGTCCGCGACGGCGAGGTGGACGCGGCGGTCGTCGACGACCCGACGGCCACGACCGGCGTACGCGTGATCGCCATGACGCAGGAGCCGTACCGGATCCTGGCCAGCCTCGCGGCGCCGCCGCCCGTGCAACTGCTGGCCCCCGACGCGGTCAGCGACCAGGTGGTCTTCATGGCCGCGTTCGCGTTCGCGCTGGTGTTCTTCATCTTCTCGGTTTCCGCGGCCGGCATCGCGCAGAGCGTGGTGGTCGAGAAGCAGACCCGGATCGTGGAGATCGTGGTGGCCGCCGTGCCCGTGCGCGCGCTGCTGACCGGCAAGATCCTGGCCTACTCCCTGGTGGTCTTCGCGCAGGTCGCCGTGCTGGCCCTGCTCACGCCGATCGCGCTGCGCCTCGGCGACATGCAGGCGCTGCTGACCCTGATCGGCCCGTCGCTCGGCTGGTTCGTGCCGTTCTTCATCCTCGGGTACATCCTGCTCGGCTCGATGTGGGCCGTGGCCGGGGCGCTCGTCAGCCGCATGGAGGACCTCGGCTCGACATCCTCGCTCCTCATGATGCTCGTCATGATCCCGTACTTCGGCGTGACGTTCTTCCAGGACAACGACCGGGCGATGGCGATCATGTCGTACATTCCGTTCTCGTCCGCGGTCGCGATGCCGGTGCGGATGTTCGCCGGCGAGTCGCAGCTGTGGGAACCGTTCGTGTCCCTGGCGATCCTGGCCGCCACCCTTGTCCTGACGGTGTTGGTGGCCAGCCGGCTCTACACCGGGGCGCTGTTGCAGACCGGCGCCCGGGTCCGGCTGCGGGCCGCCTGGGCCGGAGCGGAGAACCCGCTGGGCTGAGTGCCCGGTCGACACGGCAAAGGGCCGGCACCGCGAACCGCGGCGCCGGCCCTTCGTCATAGGGGGATTACTCCTCGGCGGCCGTGCTCTCGATCGCCGGGGCCTGGGTGCGGATCGCCACCTTCTGGGGCTCACGCGCCGGCGGGGTCACGTCGCGGACCCGCAGGCGCAGTAGGCCGTTGTCGGCCTCGGCCTCGACCTGCTCGGCCTCGACCGCGCGGGGCAACTGGAACGTGCGGCGGAAGCTGCCGTAGCGCAGCTCGCGCACGAGCACCTTGCCCTGCGTCTCGTCGGTGCGCTCGCGCCGCTCCCCGCTGACCGTCAGCGTGCGCCCGTTGATCTCGACGTCGATGTTCTCGACGTCCACGCCGGGTACCTCAAGGGTGATCAGGACGTCGCGGCCCTCGGTGGCCAGCTCAACCGCCGGCACGAACTGCTCCCGAGGGGCGCCGAAGGAGCGCCGGACCAGGTTGTCGAACTCGTCGTCCACGCGGGCGAGCGCCGTGAACGGATCCCAGCGAAGCAGTGCCATCGCAGACCTCACTCTGTCTTCGTTAGCACTCGCCCCATGCGAGTGCCAGCCACACCCGGATAGACGCTCGCGGGGCCCCCGGCATTTCCGCCCGGTTTGTGATCCCAGCCACAGGACGGAGGATACCCCCAGGGGGTACTGTGAGGGCATGGGCACGGCATTGCACACTGACCTGACGATCGGCGGGATGACCTGCGCGTCCTGCGCCACCCGCGTCGAGAAGCGACTCAACAAGATCGACGGGGTCTCCGCCACGGTCAACTTCGCCACGGCGGTCGCCACGATCGACCACCCCACCAAGGTCAGCACCGAGGAGTTGGTCGCGGCCGTCGAGGCGGCCGGCTACCAGGCCACCCCGCCGGAAGAGACCGACGAGGACACGACCGGCCCGCTGCGCACCCGCCTCATCGTGTCCGCCCTGCTCACCGTGCCCGTCTTCGTCGCCGCGATGGTCCCCGGCGTCGACCCGCCCGGCGAAGGATGGCTCTCCCTCGCGCTGACCGCGATCGTGGTCGGCTACGGCGGCTGGCCCTTCCACAAGGCCACGATCGCGAACCTGCGGCACGGCGCGGCGACCATGGACACCCTCGTCACGGTCGGCACGCTCGCCGCGTTCGCCTGGTCGCTGGTGACGACGGTCCGCGGCGGGCACGACACCTACCTGGAGACGGCCGCCGTCATCACGACCTTCATCCTCGCCGGCCGCTACGCCGAGCAGCGCGCCACCCGCCGGGCCGGCGGCGCCCTGCGGGCCCTGTTCGACCTCGGCGCCAAGGACGCCACCGTGATCGACGAGGCCGGCGTCGCGACCAAGGTCCCCATCTCAGCGCTGCGCCCCGGCACGCAGTTCCTCGTCCGCCCCGGCGAGAAGGTCGCCACCGACGGCGTGGTCGTCGAGGGCACCTCCGCGATCGACGCCAGCCTGCTCACCGGCGAGTCCGTGCCCGTTGAGGTGGGCCCCGGCGATCCGGTCACCGGAGCGACCGTCAACACCCAGGGACTTCTCCGGGTACGCGCGACGCGCGTCGGCGCCGACACCCAGCTGGCTCAGATCGCGCGCCTCGTCACGGCCGCCCAGCAGGGCAAGGCCCCCGTCCAGCGGCTCGCCGACCGGATCTCGGCCGTGTTCGTGCCCGCCGTCATCGCGCTCGCCGTCCTCACGCTGGTCGGCTGGCTGATCGCCACGGGCGACACCAGCGACGCCGTGCGCGCCGCGGTGGCCGTACTCATCATCGCCTGCCCGTGCGCCCTCGGCCTGGCGACGCCGACGGCGCTGATGGTCGGCACCAGCCGGGGCGCCCAGCTCGGCATCCTCATCCGCGGGCCGCAGGTGCTGGAGTCCACCCGGGCGGTCGACACCATCGTGCTCGACAAGACCGGCACCGTGACCACGGGCCGCATGTCCCTGTACGGGACCGTCGCCGACGACCCGGCCGAGGTGCTGCGCATCGCGGGCGCCCTGGAGTCCGGCTCGGAACACCCCGTCGGCGCCGCGATCACGGCCGCCGCCGGGGACGGGCTGCCGCCGGTGACGGACTTCGCCAACGTGCCGGGCCTGGGCGTGTCCGGGCGCGTCGAGGGCCGGCCGGCGCTGGCCGGGCGGGCCGCGCTGTTCACGGACCGCGGCTGGCGGGTGCCCGACCACCTGGCGACCGCGGTCGCCGACGCCGGCGCGGCCGGCCGCACGGCCGTCCTCGCGGGGTGGGACGGCGAGGCGCGCGGCGTCCTGGTCGTCGCGGACGCGGTCCGCCCCACCAGCCGCGACGCCATCTCCCGGCTGCGCGGCCTCGGGCTCAGGCCCGTCCTGCTCACCGGCGACAACGCCACCGTCGCCAGGGAGGTAGGCGCCGAGGTCGGCATCGACGAGGTGATCGCCGAGGTGCTGCCCGCCGACAAGGTCACGGCCGTGCGTGACCTGCAGGACCGGGGCCGCACGGTCGCGATGGTCGGGGACGGCGTCAACGACGCGGCCGCGCTGGCCCAGGCGGACCTCGGCCTGGCCATGGGTACGGGCACGGACGCGGCGATCGAGGCGGCCGACCTGACCCTGGTCCGCGGGGACCTGCACGCGGCGGCGGACGCCATCGCGCTGTCGCGCCGCACGTTGGGCACGATCCGGGCGAACCTGTTCTGGGCGTTCGCGTACAACGTGGCGGCGCTGCCGCTCGCCGCCGCCGGCCTGCTCAACCCGATGATCGCCGGCGCCGCGATGGGCTTCTCGTCCGTGTTCGTGGTGGCCAACAGCCTGCGGCTGCGCCGGTTCACGCCGCGCTGACCCGCGAGTCGGCGGGGTGACTGCCCGGCGGATCGGGCGGGGCGAGGATGGCTGCTGCGCGTCGGCTCTATGAGGCCCGACTCTGGCCTACGGGATGATCTCCTGTGGGACTTTGGGGAGGTACAACCGACGTATTGCCGATCCGACGCGGAGCGAGCGGAGCGTGAACGATCATGAACGTGGCGCAGCAGCCGGTCGTGGTGGGGCTGGACGTGGGTGGCACGGCGATCAACGCCACCGTCCTGGACGCGGACGGCAAGTTCCTCGTCGACCGTCTTGTCGAGGTGCCGAGCCGGGTGCTGGACGGGCCGTCGGTGGCGGTGGAAGCCCTCGCCGAGGCGATGGCGAACGTCCTGGTGATCACGGGCACGCCGGTCGAGACCGTGGCCGCCGTCGGCCTGGACACGCCGGGGCCGGCCAGCGCGGACGGCGTGATCTCGTCGAAGGGCTCGACGAACTTCTCCAGCCCCGAGTGGTGGGGCTTCGACTTCCGGGGCGCCCTGGAGGACCGGCTCGGACTCCCCGTGATCTACAACAACGACGGCAACGCGGCCGCCCTCTACGCCCACGCCCAGCACTTCGGGGCACTCGCGCCGGCCCGGTCGTCCGTCGCCGCGATCGTCGGCACCGGGCTGGGCGGCGGCGTGATCGAGTCCGGCTGGGCGGTCAAGGGCGCCGCCGGCATGGCCGGCGAACTGGGCCACGTCTACCTGCCGATGCACGGCCTGCTCGAACCCGACCAGCCCATGCCCCTGTGCAACTGCGGCCTGTCCGGTGACGCCGAGAGCATCGCCTCCCTCAAGGGCATCGAGAACAACCTCCTGCCGTACTGGCTGAAGCGCTACCCCGACCACGAGCTGAACGAGGTCGGCTCCCGGGCGAAGGCGGCCCGGCTGGTGCGCTCCTACGGCGAGCGCGGCGACGAACTCGCCCTGAGGATCTTCGAACAGCAGGCGATGGCGCTGGGCCGGCTGTTCACGATCGCGGCCAACTTCACCGACCCGGCCGCGTACTTCATCGGCGGCGGGGTCGTCGAGACCGGGCTGGAGTTCCGCACCTGGTTCCTCGACACCGTCCGCCGGCACACCCAGCTGCGGGCGGAGCAGGAGAAGGCGGCCACGATCGCGCTGGTGCCGGACCGGGACATGGCCGGCGCGCGGGGCGCGGCCATCGCGGCCCGGCAGACCGTACCGGGCTGAGCGCTCCGGCACGATCGAGCCGACGTGCGGTTATGGCCCGAACAGGCGCAACCGCACGACATTCCGTTAACACCACACGGGTGAATTAACGGCACAGGCACGGCGGATGCGGCGTTCGCATCCATACCACCGCGCCGGTCGTCGATGCTCGTCGGGTGATTGTCGAAGTACCCCATGACGTGACCGATCCCGCGTGGTCCAATGCGCCCACCGCGGACCTCGCCGTGCACGACCATCCGGGCGCACCCGTCTTTGTGGACAGTTCGGGCCGCCGGCGCCGGCGGGTGCGCGCCGTCAGTTACAGCCTCGGCGGCGCCGGGCTGGTCTTCACCACCCTGGTGCTGGTGAGCCTGGCGGTCGGCCCGGTGGCGCCGACGCAGCGGCCGTTCCCGGTGCTGGCTGACGACGCGACGGCGCCGGCGACGAGCGGCGGGGCCAATCCGCAGCCGCCGAGTTCGCCGCCGGCCGGCCCGATCATGGGCGGGCCGCCCGGCAACCCGCTGATACCGGTGCCCCGCCCCGCGCCGACGCTCCTCGCGTCGCCCCGGCCGGCCGCCACGCCAACCCGCACCCCGGCCAAGCGCACGACCGCGCCGGCGAGCACGCCGCCCACATCGCCCGCGGTCAGCCCCAGCGCCCCGCCCACGACCGCGCCGCCGACCACGACCGCGCCGGCCACGCCGCGCCCGTCGCCGTCGGTACCGGCCCGCCCGGCCACGGCCGCGAGCGCGAAATCCTCACCATCGGCACCGGCCCGGACGGCCCCCACCGGCGCGGACGGGGCGCGGTACGCAACGGCGCGGTTGGTGACACCCGCCGGCGCGGCGACGGGGGTCCACGCGTGAGCGCGGTGATGCCACGCCAGACGCCGGCCGGGCCGCGGCCCCGGCATGGCGCCGCTACCGGCGGGCCCGACGTACCGGTGCCCACCCGGCCCGCCTGGGCCCGGCGCGTCACCCCCCGCCCGCGGTGGGTGCTCACCACGGTCGTCCTCGGCGTCTTCGTGATGTTCCTGCTGCTCGAGGCGTACGTGAACGCGGAGTTCAAGCCCGACGGCGCGGTGCACGAGTCCACCGTGTCCGCGACCGTGCCGGACAACATCACGGGCGGCGGACCGCTCATCGACACGACGAACGGCCGGATCGTGTCGTACCAGATGCCGCCGAAGACAATCGCGCTCACCTTCGACGACGGTCCCGACCCGGTGTGGACCCCGCAGGTGCGCAAGGTCCTGCGCGCCCACGGCGTACCGGCGACGTTCTTCGTGGTCGGCTCACAGGTGGCCCGCTATCCCCAACTGGCCCGCGACCTCGTGGCCGATGGCAACGAGCTGGGCGTACACACGTTCACGCACCCGGACATGACAAAGCTGCCCGCCTGGCAGCGCACCATGGAGTACTCGCAGACCCAGATGGCGATCGCCGCGGCCGTGGGGGTGAAGACGTCGCTGCTGCGCTTCCCGTACTCGTCGAGTTCCAACTCGCTCGACGACCGCACCTGGCCGCTGGTCCTGGAGGCCGGCGAGCAGGGGTACCTCACGATCGAGACGGACACGGACAGCCTCGACTGGATGCGGCAGGGCGTCGACACGATCGTGCGCAACTCGACGCCTCGCGACGGGGCCGGCTCGGTGGTGCTCCTGCACGACGCGGGCGGTGACCGCGCCGAGACGGTCGCCGCCCTCGACCAACTGATCCCGAAGCTCAAGGCGCAGGGGTACGAGTTCGTGACCGTCTCCGAGGGGTTCCGCCGCGCGACGGCGGCCGACTCGACGGGCGGCACGCCGGCGACGGCCCTGGACCAGTGGCGCGGCCGGGCGCTCGTCTGGGCGGTACAGCTCGCCGACCGGCTGCTCGACGTGCTCAGCTTCATGATCATCGCGGTGGGCATCCTGACGACCCTGCGTACCCTCATGATGTTCTTCTTCGCGGGCCGCCACGCGCGGCGCCGCCGCCGGCCGGACTGGCGCTGGGGCCGGCCGGTCGACGAGCCCGTCTCGGTGATCGTGCCGGCGTTCAACGAGAAGGAGAACATCGCCAACACGGTGCGGTCGCTGGCCACGGGCGACTACCCGGCCATCGAGGTCATCGTCGTGGACGACGGTTCGACGGACGGGACGGGCGACATCGTCACGGGCCTCAACCTGCCCAACGTGCGCCTGGTCCGGGTACCCAACGGCGGCAAGCCGTTCGCGCTCAACGTGGGTGTCGCATGGGCGCGGCACGAACTGATCATCATGGTGGACGGCGACACGGTGTTCGAGCCGGACTCGATCCGGGCGCTGGTGCAGCCGTTCGGCGATCCGACGGTCGGCGCGGTCGCCGGCAACGTGAAGGTCAGCAACCGCGGCACGGTCGTGGGCCGCTGGCAGCACATCGAGTACGTGATCGGCTTCAACCTCGACCGGCGCCTGTATGAGCTGTTCGGCTGCATCCCGACGGTGCCCGGCGCGATCGGGGCGTTCCGCCGCCGGGCGCTGCGCGACGTGGGCGGGGTCAGTGACCGCACCCTCGCCGAGGACACCGACCTCACGATGGCGATCACGCGGGCCGGCTGGCGGGTCGTGTACGAGGGCCAGGCCCGCGCGTGGACGGAGGCACCGGCGACGCTGGGCCAGCTGTGGCGGCAGCGGTACCGGTGGAGTTACGGCACCATGCAGGCGATGTGGCGGCACCGGGGGGCGCTGACCGAGCCGGGCGCGTCGGGCCGGTTCGGGCGCCGGGGGCTGCCGTTCCTGGCGTTCTTCGGCATCGCGTTGCCGCTGCTGGCGCCGCTGGTCGACATCCTCACCCTGTACGGGTTCGTCTTCTTCAACCGGACGGAGGCGGGCGTCGCGTGGTTGGCGATGCTGGCCCTGCAGACGATCACCGCGGTGGTGGCGTTCCGCCTGGACGGCGAGCGGCTGGGTCCGCTGTGGGCGCTGCCGTTGCAGCAGTTCGTCTACCGCCAGGTGATCTACGTGGTGATGGCCCAGTCGGCCCTGACGGCCCTGACCGGGGCCCGCCTGCGCTGGCACAAGCTGCGGCGCACGGGCGAGGCCGCCGTGGGGCCGGTGGGTTAGCTGACGGACGGGACGGGGAACAGCGTGTTCATGGCTACGATGCGAGGTCACAGCCCTGGGGCGCGCTGCGCCGCGCGCCTGCACGGCAAGTCGTACGGTCTGGTCCTGGTCGTTCTGGTGGCCCTGATCGCGCTGGCGGCCGGCTGCGACGCCAACCGCCCCGCCGACGGCCGGCTGTTCGGCCCGCACGCGAACCCCGGCTCGCCGACCGCCGCGCCGCATGCCGTCGCCGTGGCCCGCGACGACCGCGACGCCGCCGTCCTCGACGTGGTCAGCGGCGCGACGACCGTGACGGTCCGCGCCGCCGACCTTGGCGACACGCTGGCGCGGGCGAGCACCCCGGACGACTCCGCGCTGGCCCCCTCCATCGTGGAGACGGACGCGGACCTGCAGGTCCATCTCGCCGACACCGGCCTGACCGGTCCGGAGGCCCTGGTCGTCGAGCTCAATAAGGACGTGGCGTGGCGGCTACGCTTCTCGGGCGGCGCCACCGAGGTGACGGTCGACGGCGCCATGGCGGCCCGCGTCGACGGCGTCGACCTGGCCTCGGGCGTGACCCGTGCGGAGCTGGGCCTGCCCGCCCCGCACGGCACCACCCAGGTCCGCGTGGCCGGTGGCGCGAGCGACGTGGCGGTGCACCTGCCGTCCGGCCCGCCGGCGAAGGTGAGCATCGGCGGCGGCGCGGCCACGGTGAAGGTCGACGGCGCGACGCACTCGGGCGTCTCGGCCGGCACGGTCTTCGCCCCTTCCGGCTGGGACGCGGCCGACGACCGCTTCGACATCGCCGCCACCTCGGGCGTCAGCACCCTCACGGTCGACCGCCTTAACGGAAAGTGACGCTAACGGAGGGTGCGCGGTGCGGCGAGCCGACCACCCCCCACCGCGATCCTTTGCTCTGCTTACTTCGAGTAAGCACCCCCTGTGTCCGCAAATATCGGGAGTAAAGGTGTCGGCGTCGCGAGAAGCATCGTTGCGTAGCGTTACTGATGCCTATAGGTAAGCAGAGCAAAGGGCGGGGGAAGGGGGGTCGGCTCGGCGCGGGATGTGGACGCTGCGTAGTCAAGCGAACCGCTACGGGCGGAGGCGGTAGGCTGCTCGGTCGAAAGGCAGTAAGAAACCGCTTTCCCCCCAACGCGAGGTGCGCATGGTTCCGTCGTACTCCGGGAGCGAGCCGATCCCGCTGCGCGTGGCCGGTGGCGGGCCCGTCGTGGCCGAGTACGTGACCGAGCCGGTGGTCGATCCGCAGCGCGGGCCGCGGCCGTTCCTGCACCCCGTGCGGACACTCAGCGGGGTCGTCGTGACCGACGTGGTGCCCGAGGATCACACGCACCATCTCGGGGTCAGCGTCGCCATGCAGGACGTCAACGGCGTCAACCTGTGGGGTGGCCGCACCTACGTGCGCGATCAGGGGTACCAGTGGCTCGACGATCACGCGCGCATCGTGCAGGAGACGCTCACCGCGGGCGGGCACAGCGTGGCGGGCAGCCTGCGGTGGCTCGACACCGTGGGCGCGACGCTGCTCGACGAGACGCGCGTCATGAACGCCGAACCGGTGAACGAGCGGGCCTGGCGGCTGGACTTCGCCTACGCGCTGCGCAATCCCGGGCCCGCGGACGTGTCGCTGGGCAGTCCGGGCACGAACGGGCGGCCCGGCAACGCCGGGTACGGGGGCTTCTTCTGGCGGCTGCCGTTCGGAGCGAACGCGCCCACCGTGTTCAGCCCCGACGCCGACACCGAACAGGACGTGAACGGCAGCGCCGCCGACTGGATCGCGGTCACCTCGGACAACAGCGGCAGCGCGTACTCGCTGATTTTCGAAGGGCTCGGCGAGGGTGACCGGTGGTTCGTGCGGGCGGCCGAATACCCGGGCGTGTGCGTGGCGCTCGCGTTCGAGGAGCGACGGCGCATCGCAGCAGGCGACGCACTGCGGCGCCGGCACCGGATCACCGTGGTGGACGGGGCGGTCACCCTTGACGAAGTGACCGCTCTGATCCGTTAGCGCCAGCCGACGTCGATGCGCTGGCCGCGCGCGTCGAAGAAGTGCAGCTGGTCGATGCGGATGGCGACGCTCATCGGGTCGCCGACGCGCAGGCTCGGGTACGGCGCGAGACGCACCGCCACCTCGGCGCGGGCCCGGTGGTGGCGACCCGACTGCTCCAGCACGCTGACCGGCTGGTTGCGGGCGCCCGTGCCGCCGCCACCGAACTGGGCCGACGAGCCGTGGTGGCCATTGCCGTCGAACTCCTCGTCGCGGTGGGAGTTGTTGCGGCCGCGGAACATCGCCGCGACCTTGCTCAGCCGCGAGCCCGTCCCGTTGGTCGGCACCGGGGCGGCGCCCGCGATGTCGTCGACCGGCACGGCGAACGCGCCGATGTCGAGGAAGGCCAGCGACTCGTGACCGTGGTGCTCCAGGTAGCGGACGCGACCGTGCAGGACGTCGCCCGGCGTGTCGGGCACGACCGGGGTGAGCGCCTCGGCGCGCACGCCGACGACGATGCGCTCGCCGTGGAAGTGGGCCACCTGGCGGGCCCGCATGTCGTGCCAGGGCAGGTAGAGCGCCTGGTCGCCGAGGTGCAGGGCGATGTAGCGGTCGAGGTGGACGTAGACGCTCGCCTCGAGCAGGTTCATCCGCGGGCTGCCGAGGAAGGCGGCCACGTAGAGGGTGCCGGGGCGGCTGTAGACCTGGGTGGGCGTGCCGACGTCCTGCAGGACGCCCTTACGCATGATGGCGACCCGGTCGGCCATCGTCAGCGCCTCGGCCTGGTCGTGCGTCACGTAGATGGTCGTGACGCCCAGCTCCCGGACCAGCGCGGAGATCTCCGCGCGCAGCTCGGCACGCAGGCCGCTGTCCAGGTTCGACAGCGGCTCGTCCATCAGGAACAGCGACGGCCGGCGCACTATCGCGCGGCCCATGGCCACCCGCTGGCGCTGACCGCCGGAGAGCTGACCGGGCTTGCGGGCGAGCACGTCGCCGATGCCGAGCGCGGACGCGATGTCGGCCACCCGTTCGCTGCGCGACTCGGGCTCGATCCCGGCGATACGCAGCGGGAACCCGATGTTGTCACGGACCGACATGTGCGGATAAAGACCGAAATCCTGGAAAACCATGGCGACCTTGCGCTCACGGGGCGCGAGGTCGTTCGCCACGTCACCGTCCAGCAGCACGGCGCCCGAGGTGGGGTCCTCCAGGCCAGCGACGATCCGGAGCACGGTCGACTTGCCGCAGCCCGAGGGGCCCAGCAGGACCATGAACTCGCCGTCCTGGACGTCAAGGCTCACGTTGTCGACGGCGAGGGTTCCGTCACCGAAAACCTTGCTTACGTCCCTTAGCGCGACGGTTGCCACCGTCTCCTCCCCGCACTGCTTTGACACGGTCTGAGGCAGTAACAATGGTCGCCGGTTTGACCGATCGCCATCGGGTGAACGTGCCATGTTCCAGTCGTGACACCCGTGTTACACGCCATCCTGTACAGGGTGCAGCCTCACCTGGGGAAATAGCAAAGGTCCCGGCTAGATCTCATGGTGACTATTACGTTGAGCAGCGCCTCAGTGACGCGACGCTTGCCGTGTCCATCAATAAACTTCCATCCTTGTCCCGCAAGAATGTCCCGGCGGGCGGGATCACGGAGCAAATGCCGCAGTTCACCCACAGCTTTCGCGCGCGCGGCACCCTCGGCGCGCAGCTCGTCGAGGCGGCCCAGGCCCGCCGCGAGGCCGTGGGCGAGCACCCGGTCGTACCCGAGCCGTTGGTTGTCCACCACCCACAGCACCGCCGCGGGCGCGCCCAGGCAGAGCAGCTCCCACAGCGACGTGCCGGCCGCGCTGACCACCACGTCGGCGGCGCGCACGAGCGCCGGCAGGTCGTCCGTCGGCGCGATCACCTCGAACGCCTGACCCGTCGCGGGCGTCAGGGCGGCCAGCGCCTCCCGCGACTCCGGCCGGCCGGCCACGATCGTCGCGGCCAGCGGTACCCCGGTGCCGATCAGCAGCGGGGCCACCACGGGCGCCGCGTCGAACGCGTCCGTCCCGCCGAAGAAACACAGCACCCGGGGCGGCCCGTCCGGGCGCGCCCGGGGGGCCGACGCAGGCCGGGCCCGGCGCACGCTGTCGCGCAGCAGGGCATACCGGACGCCGGCCAGCCGCGTGGCGCCCTCGGGCAGGTCCAGCGGATACAGCTCGGCGTCCAGGTTCTGGTCCAGGTAGAGGTCCGCCTCCTGGCCGCGGTGGTCACCGTCCACCACAGCGAGTACGGGCACGTCCGCGCGACGCAGCGCGGCCCCGCACGCCGCGTCGAGCACGTACGAGTCGAGGACGACCGCGTCGAGTCCGAGGTCGCGCGCCGCCGCCACCAGGCCGTCCGGCGTCGTGGGCCCGTCGACGACCGGCAGCCGGCGCGCGTCGAGCTGCCGGCGCGCCCAGTCCACGCCGCCCAGGTCGGACAGGAACACGGCCTCGATGCCCTCGGCCAGCAGCTGCTCGGCCAGTGCCACGCACCGCACGAGATGGCCCACGCCGGCCCGCTGCCCGGCGTCACACCGGAACCCGACCCGCAGGGGTCTCACGGTCACGCTTCCTCCAGGGCCTTCTGGGCGACCTCGGCGTTGAGCGCGCACACCTCGGGACGCGCGTCGAGCCACTCGGCGAGCTTGGGCAGATTGACCGTACCGTCGCCCACGTGGGCCACGACGGCCCGGACGAGGTGCCAGTCCGCCTCGGTGTCCAGCGTCAACCGCAGGTGGGAACGGTCCGGCGGGATGGTCAGCCCGAGCACGCGGAACATCTCCGGGTGGGTGTAGGCGAAGGACGTCACGTGCACCCGATGGTGCCCCGTGGCGAGAGCGTCCAGGGCCCGCAGCGCCGGGCCACTGATGATCTCGACATCCAGGCCGCGCGGCAGGGTGCGCCCGATCGACGTCGACAGGTAGTCCAGTCCGGGTACGGCGCGGAAGACCCGGGCGGCCGTCGCGATGATGTCCGGGTCCTGCAACGGGTTGTCAGCGGTGAACCGCATGACGGCCCCGGCCGGGTACGCGTCGAGCGCCCCGAGGAACCGGCTCAACACGTCGTCCGTGGGCCCACGGTGGCAGGCCACCGTCAACCGGGCGCACTCGGCGACGACCGCGTCGTCCTCCGGCTCCTCCGTCGTGGCGACGACGAGTTCGTCGAGGGCGCCGCTCTCCCGGGCGGCGGCCACCGCGCGGCCCAGCACGGTCCGCGAGCCCAGCGGCAGGAGGACCTTGCCCGGCAGCCGGCTCGCGCCCATGCGCGCCTGGATGATGCCCACGAGGCCGGTCATCGCGACGCGCCGACGTCGAGGAAGGCCGGCGACCCGTGGCCGTAGAAGTGGTTGGCGCGGTGCATCAGCGCAGGATCCCCGCCAGGGTCTCGACGACCCAGTCCTGTTCGGCGTCCGTGAGGTCCGGGTAGAGCGGCAGCGACAGCTCCTCGGCGTAGAACGCCTCCGCGACCGGGCACATGCCGCGCCGGTACCCGAGGTCGGCGAACGCGGGGTGCCAGTACGCGGGGATGAAGTTGACCTGCACCCCGATGCCGGCCGCGCGCAGGCGCTCGTACACCTCGCGGCGGCGGCCGTCGCGCACGCGCACCGGGTAGAGGTGCCACATCGGGTCGGCGTGGTCGCGGCGCGCCGGCAGGCCGAGCCCGGCCACGCCCGCGAGCAGTTCGTCGTACCGCGCGACCAGGTGGGCGCGGCGGGCCTTGAACGCGGCGAGGCGCCGCAGCTGGCTGCGGCCCAGCGCGGCGAGGACGTCCGGCAACCGGTAGTTCAGCCCGAACGCGTGCACCTCCTGGTGCCAGCCGCCCTCGTGGGGGTCGCGCAGCAGCGCGGGCTCGCGTACGAGCCCGTGGGTGCGGAAGCGGCGGGCCGCCGTGAGGACGCCGGCGTCGCGGACGGCGACCGCCCCGCCCTCGCCGGTCGTCAGGTTCTTCGTCGGGAAGAAGGAGAAGGTGGTGACGTCGGCGAGGCTGCCGACCGGGCGGTCGCGGTAGCGCGATCCGATCGAGTGCGCGGCGTCGGCCACCAGGGACACGCCCGCGCTTTCGGCGATCTTCGTCAGGTCGTCGTACTCGGCGGGATGGCCGGCGTAGTCCACCGCGGCGATGACCTTCGTCCGCCCGGTGAGCGCGGACGCGGCCGCCTCCGGGTCCAGGTTGGCCGTCTGCGGGTCGACGTCGGCGAAGGTGACCGTGGCGCCCAGGGCGACGGCCGCCGACGCGGTCGCGACGAAGGTGACCGGGGACGTCACGACCTGGTCGCCGCGGCCGACGCCGAGCGCGGCGTAGGCGGTGTGCAGGGCGGCCGTTCCGTTGCTGACGGCCACGCACGGGGTGCCGCCGGTCCACGCCGCGAGGTCGTCCTCGAAGCCGGCGACCTCCGGGCCGGTGGTCAGCCAGTCCGAGCGCAGCACCCGGGTGACGGCCTCGATGTCGCTCTCGTCGATCGACTGGCGTCCGTAGGGCAGCATCACAGGGCGCCCGCCGCCATGAGGTCGCGCAGCTCGTCGACCGCCAGCCACCGGTCGTTGAGGTCCGACCGGTAGGTGAACCCGTCGGGCACGTCCTGGCCGCCGGCCGGCCGCTCGTATCCCCAGGTGGCGATCGTGGGCGTCACCACGTACCGGTCGGGGAAGCGGATCGTGCGGCGGGCGTCGTCCGGCGCGATCATCTCCTCGTGCAGCTTCTCGCCGGGGCGGATGCCGATCTCGTGCGTGGCGCTGGCCGGCGCGACAGCCTCGACCAGGTCCATGATGCGCATGCTCGGGATCCGGGGCACGTACAGCTCGCCGCCCTGCATCTGGTCGAACGAGTCGACGACGAAGCGGACCGCCTGGTCCAGGGTGATCCAGAAGCGGGTCATCCGCTTGTCGGTGATTGGCAGGCTGGCGCCTTCGGCGTTGAGCTTGCGGAACAGCGGGACGACCGAGCCGCGCGAGCCCATCACGTTGCCGTAGCGGACGACTGCGAACCGGGTGGGGTGGCCGGCCGCGTAGTGGTTCGCGGAGACGAACAGCTTGTCCGCGACGAGCTTGGTCGCCCCGTACAGGTTGATGGGGCTGGACGCCTTGTCGGTGGAGAGCGCGACGACCCGGCGCACCCCGCACTCGATGGCGGCGTCGACGACGTTCTGCGAGCCGGCGACGTTCGTCTGCACGTACTCGAAGGGGTTGTACTCGGCGGTGTCGACCTGCTTGAGCGCGGCGGCGTGCACGACGTAGTCGACGCCGTGCATGGCGCGCCTGAGCCGGGGCAGGTCGCGCACGTCGCCGATGAACCAGCGCAGCCGCGGGTCGTCGGAGAACAGCTGGCGGGCCTCGTACTGCTTGAGCTCGTCGCGCGAGATGACGACGATGCGCTGCGGGTCGAGGTTGTCGAGCGCGTACCGGATGAAGGCCTTGCCGAACGAACCCGTCCCGCCGGTGACCAGGATTGATGATCCATTCAGGACGCTCACGAGGCTGTTCTCCAGGGGTGTTTCGGGCGGCATCGGACGCCGCGCCGGGTACGGATTCGCAGCGTTATCGCGGTCCGGCAACCGGCGGCGGCGGTTAGGCGAACGGCGGCTGAACTCCGGGAGACCTCTCCGTGGCCACGCCCTTTTCGCGCGTATTGCCGGGTTGACGGCCACTACGCTCACCGCCGGATCACCCGCACACGAAAGGCACAACCGTGGTGGATATCGAGCGGCTGCGCACCGTCTTCCGCACCTGCCTGGAGCTGCCCGCCGACTACCCCGTCGACAACCTGGCCTACCGCGAGATCGAGACGTGGGACTCGCTGGCCCACATGTCGCTGATCGCCGGCATCGAGGACGAGTTCGACGTCCTGCTCGACACCGACGACGTCATCGACCTCAGCTCGTTCGCCAAGGCCCGCGAGATCCTGGAGCGGCAGGATGTCGCTTTCACCCACTGATCGCGTCGCCCTCGTCACCGGAGCCACCCGGGGCATCGGGTACGCCGTGGCCGGGCGGCTGGCCGCGGACGGCTACGCGGTCGCCGTGCACGGTACGGACGCCGGGCGGGCCGCGGAGGTGGCCGGCAGGCTGGCCGCCGCGCACGGGGTGCCGGCCGTCGGCGTGGCCGGCGACGTGGCCGACCCGGCGGCCGTTGCCGCGTTCACCCGCGACGTGTTCACCGCGTTCCGGCGCCTGGACGCGCTCGTCGTCAACGCCGGTACGCACGCCGCCGGTCCGCTCGGCATGCTAGCGCCCGACGACGTGACCCGGCTGTTCGCCGTGAACGCGGCCGGCGCCGCGCACACCCTGCAGCACGCCGGCCGGCTGCTGCGCCGGGGCAGCGCCGCCGCGGCCGTACTGGTCGCCTCCGTCGTCGGCGAGCGCGGCGCGGCCAACCAGGCCGTGTACGCCGCGAGCAAGGCGGCCGTGGCCGGGCTGGCCCGCTCGGCCGCGAAGGAATGGGGCCCGGCCGGGATCCGGGTGAACGCCGTCGCGCCCGGGTTCATCGACACGGACCTGCTGGGCACGCTGGACGCCGCCGGGCGGGACGGGGTCGTCGCCGCCACCCCGCTGCGTCGCCTGGGTTCGGCCGCCGACGTCGCCGGGGCGGTCGCCTTCCTGCTCGGCCCGGACGCAGCCTTCATCACCGGCCAGGTCCTGGGCGTGGACGGCGGGGTGACCCCGTGAGCCAGCTCGTGCATCCCGAGGCGCGGCTCGTCGATGCGGCGACCGGCGGGTTCCTCGTCGGGCCGTCCCTGCGCGCCGCCGTGGACACGGCCGCCGGCGCGTACGCCGGCGCGCCGCCCGGCCTCGTCCTGACGCTGCTGCCGAACCGGCTCGACGCGGTGGTCGGCTACCTGGGCGCGCTGGCCGCCGACCGGCCGGTCGCCCTGCTCGACCCGGCCGCCCCGCACGTGCCCGACCTGGTGCACCGCTTCGCGCCGGCCATCGTCACCGGGGTGAGCACGAGCGCGCCGCCGGGCTACCGCGCCGCGCGGCTCGGGCCGCTCGGCCCCGTGTGGGTACGCGCGGACGCCCGCGTCGACGGCCCGCCGCCCCCGCCTCCGCACCCGGACCTGGCTCTGCTGCTGGCCACCTCCGGCTCGACCGGCAACCCGCGCCTGGTGCGCCTGTCGCGGACGGCCGTGCTGGCCAACGCGCACGCGATCGCGGCCGCGCTGGGCATCCGGGGCGGCGACGTGGCGGCCACGAGCCTGCCGCTGCACTACACGTACGGGCTGTCCGTGCTGCACTCCCACCTCGTCAACGGCGCGACCGTGGTGGTCACGGACGCGACCGTGATGCAGCGCGAGTTCTGGCGCGACGCGGCCCGCTTCGGCGTCACGTCGCTGGCCGCCGTGCCGTACCAGTACGAGATGCTGCGCCGGCTGCACTTCAACCCGGAGGACCACCCGCGCCTGCGCACCCTCACGCAGGCCGGCGGCCGACTGCGGAACGAGCTGGTCGCGGACTTCCACGGGCGCATGGCGGCGGTCGGCGGCCGCCTGTTCGTCATGTACGGGCAGACGGAGGCGACCGCGCGGATGACCGTGCTGCCCAGCGGGGCGCTGCCGGACAAGCTCGGCTCGGTGGGGTTGGCGGTCCCGGGCGGGTCGGTGTCCATCGCCGGCGACGGTGAGATCCTCTTCCACGGGCCGAACGTCATGATGGGGTACGCCGACACCGCCCGTGACCTGGCCCGCGGCGACGACCTGGGCGGTTGGCTCGCGACGGGCGACCTGGGCCACCTCGACGGCGACGGCTTCCTCTACGTCGACGGCCGCAAGCGCCGCATCGCCAAGATCTTCGGAGTGCGGGTGAACCTCGACGACGTCGAACGCATGCTGACCGGGCACGGCGCGCTCGCCGCGGTCGGCGGGGACGACCGGGTACGGCTGTGGATCGAGGGAGCGGACGAACCGGCCCGCGACGCGCTGCGCGCGGAGGCCGCCCGCCGCCTCGGCACCCACTCGTCCGGCATCGAGGTACGCGCGGTCGACCGCCTGCCCCTGCTCGCCAACGGCAAGGTCGACTACCGGGCCCTGGATGGTGTCGCGTGAGCGTGTTCACCCTCAGCCAGGCCGACAAGGAGCGCCGTCTCCTACCCGAGCTGCGCCAACTCACCGAGCGGCATCGCGCGCGCTGCACCCCTTACGCCCGGATTCTCGCGGCGACCGGCCACGACGGCGGGCGAGCCTACGACGGCCTGGCGGACCTGCCGTGGCTGCCGGTACGCCTGTTCAAGAAGCACGAGCTGCGCAGCGTACCCGCCGACGAGGTCGTCAAGGTGCTCACGTCGAGCGGCACGACCGGCGACGTCAGCCGCGTCCATCTCGACCGGGAGGCTGCCGCCGCGCAGACGCGGATGCTGGCCAGGACACTGCAGACGGTCCTCGGCCCCAAGCGCCTGCCGATGCTCGTCGTGGACAGTCGGGGCGTCGTGGCCGACCGCCGCTCCTACAGTGCCCGGGGCGCCGGCATGCTCGGCATGGTCAACTTCGGTCGGGACCACGTGTTCGCGCTCGACGAGCACGGCGCGCTGGACGTCGCGGCCGTCAAGGGGTTCCTGGGCCGGTTCGGCGGGCAGCCGTTCCTCATCTTCGGCTTCACCTTCATGGTGTGGCTGTATCTCTACGAGACCGGCGGGCTGGACCTGTCCAACGGCATCCTGATCCACAGTGGGGGCTGGAAGAAGCTCGCCGACCGGGCCGTGGGCAACGCGGAGTTCCGGCGTCGGCTCGCCACCGACACGGGCCTGACGCGGGTGCACAACTTCTACGGCATGGTGGAGCAGATCGGCACGGTGTTCCTGGAGGGCCCGGACGGTGGGGCGCTCTACTGCCCCGACTTCGCCGATGTGATCGTCCGCGACCCGCAGACCTGGGCGGAACTGCCGCCCGGCTCTCCCGGCCTGCTGCAGGTAGTGAGCACCCTGCCGACCTCCTACCCCGGGCACCTGCTGCTCACGGAGGACCTCGGCGTCGTGCACGGGGTCGACGACGGCGAGTGGCCCGGCAAGCGGTTCTCGGTGCTGGGGCGCCTGCCCCGGGCGGAGGCGCGCGGGTGCAGCGACACGTTCACGGCGGCGGAGGTGGCGGCGTGAAGCTCACCGCCCGCTTCCCCGCCGGCCCGGACGTCGCCGTCGAGGACGTGCTCGCCTCGGTCCTTGCCCCGCCGCTGGACGGGCCGCTGCGCGTCGGCGACCCACGCGTGGTGGACTTCCTGACGAGCTTCGCCCGCCGCCTGCTCGCGCCGGCGGTCGCCCGCCGCTATCCGGAGCTGGCGTCACTGGGCTTCTTCCTGCGCCGCGGCGAACTGACCCGCGCCCTGGCGGGCGTCGCCTCCACCGGCGACGTCCTGGTCTTCCCCCGTGGCCTGGTCTTTCACGTGCCGCCGGCCAATGTGGACACCATCTTTGTGTACTCGTGGGCGCTGTCGGCGCTCGCGGGCAACCCGAACGTCGTCCGGGTCTCGGCCCGCGCGGCGGGCGCGGCGTCGGCCGTGCTCGACGCGCTCAACGACGCCCTGGCCGACGCGCATCCGGCGGTGGCGCAGACGCAGCGCATGGTGACCTACGGCCGCGACGACGAGATCACCGCGGCGCTCTCGGCCGCGTGCGACCTGCGGGTCATCTGGGGTGGAGACGCCTCCGTACGGGCGGTCCGCCGCGCCCCGCTGGCCCCCTGGTCCCGGGATGTGACCTTCCCCGACCGCTCGTCGTTCGCGGCGGTGTCGGTGCCCGGCTGGGCGGCGCTCTCCCCGCACGCGCGCCGCACGGGAGTGGCCGGCTTCGCCAACGACTCCTACTGGTTCGACCAGGCGGCATGCGCCTCCCCGCGCACCCTGTTCCTGATCGGCGGCAGCCTCACGGAGGCGGCCGAGGTGCGCGCGGATTTCGTGTCGCTCCTGGTCGAGGAGGTGGCTTCCCGCGGCTGGCCGGTGGACCCGGCTATGGCGGTCGAAAAGCGGGTGGCCACCTATGGCTTGGCGGCGGCCGGACTGGCCACCCGACTGGAGTTTTCAACGAACGCCGTCGCGATGGCGACCCTGGACCCCGCGGCCGCGCTGCCCCGCACATGGCTCGGCGCGGGCACGTTCCCGGTCGCGACGCTGGACTCGCTGGCGTCCCTGGCGCCGCTGCTGGGCCGCCGCGACCAGACCCTCTCCCACCTGGGCTTCCTACCGGAGGACCTGCACGAATTCGCACGCTCTCTAGGCGGCCGGGCCATCGACCGGATCGTCCCCTTCGGCCGCGCCCTCACCTTCGGCGCGGTCTGGGACGGCTACGACCTGCTCCACGAGTTCACCCGCCGCACCACCCTCACCCAGTAACGGAAAGTAATCGATTCCGCTGTAACCGAGGGTAGCGGACGGCCACCCGACCGCCAGACCCTCCCCCCGCGCTTTGCTCTGCTTACTCATACGCATCACATGGATTCACCAGGTGACATCACTAAAGGCATCTGACCGATTACACAGCGATGCTCACCTACCGTAAGCGTTGCGTATAGGTAAGCAGAGCAAAGGGGGCGGGTGGGGGTCTGGTCGCCCCAGCTGGCCATTACGCAACGGAGTCAGGCCGTCCAGCCGTATCAACAGCCCAACCGACCGGGAGCCGGCGACATCGACCGGCGGCTGCGATAGTTTGAGACCACACGCGCGTCGATAGTCGCACCACTTCGTCCCAGGTCAGGCACCTCGGAGAGGACACCAGTGCCCACACCTACCGAACTCTCGGTCGTCATTCCCATGTACAACGAGGAGGAGGCGCTGCCGGCCCTGGCGGAGCGGCTGCGCCCAGTGCTCGACGACCTGGGCGTGTCGTACGAGGTGGTGGCGGTCGACGACGGAAGCCACGACGAGACGCCGCAGCACCTGATCGCCATGCGGCGCGTGTGGCCGCAGTTGCGCGTCATCCGGCTGCGCCGCAACGCCGGCCACCAGGCCGCACTCACCGCCGGCCTGCACCGCTCCCTCGGCACGTACGTCGTCAGCATCGACGCCGACCTGCAGGACCCGCCCGAGAAGATCGCCGACATGTTGCGGCTGGCCAAGGACGACAATCTGGACATCGTCTACGGCGTGCGGTCCGACCGGACCACGGACTCGTTCTTCAAGCGCACCACGGCCGGCCTCTACTACGCGATCATGCAGAAGCTCGTGGGCTCCTGGATGCCCCGCCACGCCGGAGACTTCCGGCTGCTGCGCCGGCCGGTGGTGGACGCCCTCAAAGCACTGCCGGAACGGCAACCCGTCTACCGGATGCTCGTGCCGTCGCTCGGCTTCGCCAGCGGCGAGGTCGCCTACGTGCGCGAGGAGCGGGTCGCCGGCAAGACCAAGTATCCCATCGGCAAGATGGTGCGCCTCGCCATCGACAGCATCACCAACTTCTCGGCCGCCCCCCTCCGCCTGGCCACCTATCTGGGCGTCTTCGCCTTCCTCGTCTGCCTGGTGCTGCTCGGGTTCGGCGCGGTGGTCTGGCTCGCCGGCGCGACCGTGCCGGGCTGGATGTCGCTGTTCCTGGCCGTGCTCCTCCTCGGCGGCGTGCAACTCGTCTGCCTGGGCCTGCTCGGCGAGTACGTGGGCCGCATCTACGCCACCGTCCAGCACCGCCCGACGTACTTCGTGGGCTACGACTCGGCCGCGCCCGCGCCCACGGCGGACACCCTCGACGACGTGGAGCTCGACACCCGGTGACCGCTCTCGCCGACGTCCCGGAGATCCTCAGCAATGTTCCCGGCACGTACCCCTACGGGGTCTGGCGGCGGCGCCACCCGAGGCTGCTCGCGCGGATCCGCGACGCGCACCTGTACCCGCCGCACCTCCGCGACGCCCTCGACGCCTTGTGCGAGGAGACCGTCCAGGGGGTGATCACGGCGTTGCCGCGCACCGCGCACGACCACGGGACGTGGGACGCGTGGTGCCGCGAGCACCTCGGCAAGCCGTGGCCCGACGCCCCGTTCCTGTGGGCCGAGGGGTACTTCTACCGCCGCCTGCTCGAGGCGGTCGACTATTTCCGCCCCGGCCCGTGGTTCGGCCACGACCCGTTCGGGTTCCTCAAGACCGAAGATCTTCAGGGGTACGCGCCGGAGCCGCTCGACGACGACCTCCCCGAGCCGGAACGTGCCCAGCAGCTCCTGCTGGGGTCGCTGTGGGGCAACCTCAACGACCTCGGCTTCAAGGTCGGCGGCGAGCACGCCGGGGCGGACGCGGTCGGGCTGGTGGCCGATGAGAGCGCCGCCGTGTGGGGCGTGCTGCGCCGCGACGCCGGCCTGGCGCTCGTGGTGGTCGCCGACAACGCCGGCCAGGAGATCATCGCCGACCTGATCCTGATCGACTTCCTGCTCGCCACCGGCCGGGCCGGCACCGTGGCGCTGCACGTCAAGCCCCAACCGACGTTCGTCTCCGACGCGACCACGTCGGACGTGCACACCGCCCTGCGCCTGCTCCCCGCGCCGGTCGCGGACCGGCTGCGGGCGGCCGCGGGCGCCGGCCGGCTGACACTGGACACGCATGCGTTCTACTGCGCGCCGTACCCGTACGACCGGGCCCCCGCGGACCTGCTGGCCACGTTCGCCGCCGCGGACCTGACGATCCTCAAGGGCGACCTGAACTACCGCCGCCTCGTCGGCGACCGTCACTGGCCCGCGACGACGCCGATCGTCACCGCGGCCGGCTACTTCCCCGGCCGGTTCGTCACCCTGCGCACCCTGAAGTCCGACGCCCTCGTCGGCGTCGCGCCCGACACCCTCGCGGCCCTGGACGCGACCGGCGAACCATGGCGCACGACCGCCACCCACGCCCTCGTCCAGACCAACCTCACGCCGGGGTGAACTCGCGCGGCTCGACCATGACCATCCAGTTGCCGGAGTTGTCGCGGGCCACCGCTTCCACCCCGTACGGGCGCTCCTCGGGCTTCTGGAGGAACTCGACACCCTTGGCCGACAGTTCGTCGTAGGTCCGGTGGCAGTCGTCGACGTTCACGCCGATGCCGAACATGCCGCCCTCGTCCTGCGCCCGGGTGATCGCGGCGACCATCTCCGGCGAGATCGGCGGACCGGGAATGGTCAGGTGGATCTGCAGTTCCGGCTGGGTCGGGTGCTTGACCGTGCACCAGCGGTAGTCACCGAGCTGGACGTCGGTGTGCTCCGCGAAGCCGAGAACATCGATGTAGAAGGCCTTGGCCGCGTCAACATCCTTGACGAACACGCTGACGATCGAAACGTTAGTGATCATATGGGCAGCCTAGGCGCAGCCGGCCGGCGGCGACTTCTCCTCGCTTGCGACAGGGCCACGCCGTTCGGCCAGTCCCCACATGAACACGAAGCACCCCGGGATCCGCGGCGCCCCGGTAGCCGCCCAGCGCCGCTGGAACTCGCTCGGCGACTCCCCGACGATCTCCCGGAACCGGCTGCTGAACGACCCGAGGCTGGAGAACCCGACCGCGTGGCACACCTCGGTGACCGTGAGGTTGGTGGCGCGCAGCAGGTCCTGTGCGCGCTCCACGCGCCGCGCCGACACGTACGCCGCGGGCGACAGCCCGTAGGTGGTGGTGAACAACCGCTGGAAGTGGTACTTGCTGATGCCCGCGACCCCGGCGAGAGTGCTCAGGTCGACGGGGTCGGCGTAGTGACGGTCGGCGTAGTCGCGCGCCCGGCGCAGGTGCACCAGCAGATCGTCGGCGGCCCGCCGCGGCGCAGCGCTCACCCGCCCCACTCTAGGAACACCGGCTGACAGTCCTACGAGCGGTACGCGGTGAAGGTGGCGGTGTAGGCGCCGCGTTTGGCGTTGCCCATGGCGACGCCCGTCAGGTCGATCGTGCCCGTGAGGGTGTCGCCGTCGGCGCGGAAGCGGACCGCGCCGCCGTCGGGCTGGTTGGCCTCGGCCATGGGGACGCTGGTGGCGTAGAAGCTGTTCAGGCTCTCCCGCACGGACGGCGGCGGGTTGAGCGGGACGAGGACGTGCTCGGCGCCGGACCGTCGCCACGTGATGACCGGGCTGACGCGGCCGGCGCCGAAGCAGGCGCCGTGGGAGCCGAACCAGATGGCGCCCGGCTTCGGGTCACCGGCCGGCAGGCCGACCTTGAGGCACCACTTGTACGGCAGCTCCTGGCCCGGCGCGCTCACCACCAGCTCGCCGCGCGCCTCGAACGGGGCGCCGTCGACATTGGTGCCCCGCACCGTGGCCGTGTACGTGCCGGTCCGCAGTTCGCCACCGGGTTCGGCGCGCGACCACGTCCACGCGCCGAGTCCGGCGGCGACGAGGACGACGGCGCCGCCGATCACCAGCCAGGCACGACGCGACATGATCGCAGCGTGTCACGGCCGCCCGCAATCCGCGAGAGGGTCGCGCGCCACGCTAGATGAGTTCCCAGGTCAACGGGGTGCCGCGCGGCACGTCGGTCCGGAAGATCCGACCCTCGACCGTGGCGAAGGTGTCC
Source organism: Luedemannella helvata (assembly GCF_039528415.1). NCBI lineage: Bacteria > Bacillati > Actinomycetota > Actinomycetes > Micromonosporales > Micromonosporaceae > Luedemannella > Luedemannella helvata. The sequence goes on along the minus strand of NZ_BAAALS010000017.1, from coordinate 21,596 downwards.
GGCGCGAGCCCCCCGGCGGGCCGGATCGAGCGCACGTTGTCGGGGCTGACCGCCTCGCCGGCGCGCACGTCGCGCACGACGAACAGCGATCGGCGGAACCGTAGCCCCTCCCGCTCGGCCTCGGTGGGGCCGATGCGTACGCCGCCGAGCGCGGCCCACGCGCGCTCCGACTCGACGACGAGGGCACCCAGCTCGGTGGGGTTGAGCGAGAACGACGAGTCGACGCCGCCGTCCGCCCGGTCCAGGGTCACGTGCTTCTCGATGACCCGGGCGCCCAGGGCGACCGAGGCGAGGGCCGCGCCCAGGCCGGGCGTGTGGTCGGACAGGCCCACGACGACGTCGAACAGGTCCGCGAGGACCGGGATGCGGCGCAGGTTGCTGTCGGCGGCCGGCGCCGGGTAGGAGGCCGTGCACGCGAGTACCACCAGGTCGACGCAGCCGGCCTCCCGGGCGGCGCAGACGGCCGCGGCGATCTCGGCGACCGTGCCCATGCCGGTGGAGATGATGAGCGGCTTGCCCGTACCCGCGGCGAGCCGGATGAGCGGCAGGTCGACCAGCTCCGAGGAAGCGATCTTGTAGATGGGGGCGTCCAGGGACTCCAGCAGGTCGATCGCGGTCGGGTCGAACGGCGAGCTGAACGGCACCAGCCCGTGCGACCGGGCCCGTTCGAAGATCGGCCCGTGCCACTCCCACGGGGTGTGCGCCCGCTCGTAGAGCTGCCACAGCCGCTCGCCGCCCCACAGGTCGTGACCGTCGGAGATGCGGAACCGCGGGCCGTCGGCGTCGATCGTGATCGTGTCGGGGCGGTACGTCTGTAGCTTGATCGCCTGGGCGCCCGACGCGGCGATCGCGTCCACGATCGCGAGCGCCCGGTCCAGCGAACCGTTGTGGTTGCCCGACATCTCCGCGATCACGAACGGCCGCTCGCCGGGGCCCACCGGATACCCACCCAGTTTCACTGCTCTCATGACCTGCCCTTCCGCATCCACACGACCTCTTCGGGCATGCCGTCCACGTCCACGGCACAGGTGCTCGTGACCTCGAACCCGAAGCGCCGGTGCAGCGCGATGACCGGGGTGTTCCAGGCCAGCGTCTCGCCGCCGAGCGCGCCCACGCCCAGCTCGTCGAACGCGAAGTCGACGGCCGCCCGCTCCAGCTCCAGCCAGGCGGGCAGCAGGTCGCCGGCGGCCTCCAGGGACGCGACGTCGAGGTAGAAGCCCCACACCGCCACGTCGGCGTCGAGGTCGGCGAACGTCACCACGCCGGCCGGCGTACCCCTGCGCTCGTAGATCATGAGACGGCGGGTGGGATCGGCGCGGACAGCGGCCCACCACGCGGCGTGCTCGGCGGGGCCGATCTCGTGCCAGGTCAGGCTCGCGCGGCGCACCTGCGGGTGATTGCGCCAGTCGAGCACGGCGTCGCGGTCGGCGTCGGTAGCCGGCCGCAGTACGCGATCAGGCGACACGACCGACCGCCACCGTCAGCAGAGGTGCGGACACCATGAGGACTCCCAACGGGGGTGAACATGACCGCAGCCATGCACTCACGCTGGGTTTACCGCGCCCCCATCACCGGGTGGCGGGCGGGTGAATCACGTGCGAACGAGCCCGTTGTACGCGTCGAGCGCGTCCATGATCGGGCCGTCGACCTCCATGTGGCCGGCGTTGATGTAGAGGCCGCGCTTGCAGAACCGCTTGAGGTCGCCCTCACTGTGCGACACGAGGAACAGGGTGCGCCCCTCGGAGAGCATCTTCTCGATGGTCTTGTAGCACTTGTTGCGGAACTCCTTGTCGCCGACGGCGAGCACCTCGTCGACCAGCAGGATGGGGTGCGGCAGCTGGGCGATCACGGCGAAGCCGAGGCGCACCCGCATGCCGGAGGAGTAGTGCCGCACGGGCGTGTCGATCGCGGCGGCCACCTGGTCGCCGGCGAACTCGATGATCTTCGGCAGCTTCTCCTTGAGCTCCTCGCGGCTCATGCCGTGCAGCGCGCCGACCAGCTGCACGTTCTCCCGGCCGGTCAGGTCGTTGGAGAAGCCCGCGGACAGCTCCAGCAACGGGGCGACCCGCCCGTACGTGTGGACGCGGCCCTCGTCCGGGATGAGCACCCCGGCGACGATCTTGAGCAGAGTGCTCTTGCCGGTGCCGTTGCGGCCGATGACGCCGACCGCCTCGCCGGCGTGGATCGTGAAGGAGAGGTTGCGCAGCGCCCAGAACTCGTCGACCTTCAGCCGGCGCTTGCCGCCCTGGACGAAGAAGTCGCGCAGCTTCGTGTTGCGCCGGCGGCTGCGAACGAACTTCACCCCGACGTTGTCCGCGATGATGATCGGGTGGCCCACGCGGCTCACAGCTCCTTCAGCACGGCCGGTTCGACCCGGCGGAAGAAGAACCATCCCACAAGGAAGATGATGACGCACTCGGTCAACGTCGTGGCCAGCAGCGTGGCGTTCGGGAACTCCTGTGGCAGGAACGCGGAGTGGTGCAACTGGGTGATGCCGACCAGTGGGTTGGCCTGGTAGATCGCCATCACCCAGCCGGGCATGCCGGCCTTCTCGACCATCGCCAGGGGATAGATGATCGGCGCGGAGTAGAACAGGATCCGGTTGAGCAGCCGGATGAACCGTTCGACGTCGCGCAGGAGCACGTTCGCGGAGGACAGCAGCAGGGCGATGCCGATGAGGAAGACGCCCTGCACCGCGATGGCGAACGGCAGGATCAGGATGTGCCAGGTGAAGTGGTAGTCACCCAGGATGGCGTAGATGCCGGCGACCAGGAACACGACCGGCAGCGCCGCGAGGTACTCGAAGAACTTGCCGAAGACCCGGCCGATCGGGAAGACCTGGCGCGGCACCTTGATCGTGGTGATCAGGCGGGACTGGGCGGTCAGCGCCGTGGTGGCCTCGCCCAGCACCGCGGACGTCCATTGCCACGCGAACAGGCCGGAGGCCAGGAACACCAGGTACGGCGCGCCGTCCAGGGCCCCCCTGGTGTTGTAGAGGTAGCCGAAGACGAACCAGTAGGTGGCCGCGACCGCGAGCGGTTCGAGCAGCGACCAGAGGTAGCCCAGCACGGACTGCTGGTATTTGACTGTCAGGTCACGCCGGACGAGCAGCCCGAGCACCGACCGACTCTGCCAAACGGCGACGATGTTGGAGGTCAACGTGGCCTCCGCACGTGCCAGATGTTCTTCACCGCGGGGACTCCCTGACAGCTGCGCGACCACGGGGGGTGGCCCTCAGACGGCGCCGGCGGCGACCGGCGCCCCACCGTAGCAGGGCCAAATCGGTGCCCGCCAACGGCCGGTCGGTGGATCCGCAGCCGGCCGGGAGGTGACGTTAAGCAATGCTGTCATATCCTGAAGTTACGCTGCGTATAGCGTGCGGCACAGTTCCGCTACCGCGCCGGTCGCGGCACAATGGCATGACCGGCCCTCCCACCAGGCCTTTCTGCCTGGACTTCACCCGCCGTCCCCCGCACGTTAGGGTCGTACGGCGCGACGCGGCGCAGCACGGGAAAGGATCATGGTTTTGTACAGTCTCGCCCTGCTGAACGGCGGTATCGGCACGCGTGTCGCGGCCGGCCGTCCCAAGCAGTTCATCCACGTCAACGGGATCCCCATCCTGGTGTACTCGTTGATCGCCGCGGACGCCGTGGCGGAGATCACGCAGATCGTGCTCAACTTTCCCGACGGCTGGCGTGACGACGTCGAGAAGATCGCGACCGACTACGCGATCAAGACGCCGATCACGTACGTGGCCGCCGGCAAGTCGCGCCACGATTCCGTGGCCGCGATGCTCCCCCACTGCCGCAACGAGCACGTCATCCTGCACGAGTCGGCGCGCCCGCTGATCACCGCGGACGACTTCCGCGCCCTGATCGCGCACCCCCACGACGACGTCAGCTTCATGCTGGAGATCCCGTTCACGGTCGCCCCGGTCGACCCGGAGACCCACCAGGTCACCGGTTCGCTGGAGCGCTCGCGGCTGCGCAACGTGCAGCTGCCTCAGAAGTTCCGCGCCTCGACGCTCGCCAAGGCTCATGAGTACGCCGACCGCGAGGGTGTCACCTTCACCGAGGACGCCACCCTCTGCGCGGTGGCCGGGTTCGACGTCCGGTTCCTCGACGGAGCGGACCGCAACTTCAAGGTCACCACGCCGACCGATGTGCGCCTGGCCGGCTACCTGCTCAGCACCGAGGTGAGCGATGTCTAAGTCCGTCATGATCACCGGCGCCTCGCGCGGCATCGGCATGCGTACGGCCGAGAAGTTCCTGCGCTCCGACAACGGCGTCACCGACCTGGTCCTCGTCGCCCGCGAGTCCAAGGACTTCGCCAACACGGTCGAGAGCCTGCGCGCCGACAACCCGTACGACAAGAAGATCCACTCCTTCGACGTCGACCTCGCCGACCGCGCCCTGGCCGTCGGCCTCGTCAAGGACGTCATGCACCACGTCGGCCAGGTCGACATTCTGATCAACAACGCGGGCTACACCGCCCCGACGGCGATCCAGCAGATCCAGTTCAGCGACTTCGAGACGACGATCGCCGTCAACCTGTACGCGCCGTTCACGATCGTGCAGGAGCTGCTGCGCAGCGGCAACACGTTCCAGACGGTCATCAATGTCGCGTCGACGGCCGGCATCAACGGTCGCTCCGGCTGGCTGACCTACTCGGCGTCCAAGGCCGCGCTCATCGCGATGAGCGAGGTCATGCGGGAGGAGCTGGCGATCTTCGGTACGCGGGTCGTGTGCATCTCTCCCGGCCGCTGCGCCACCGATCTGCGCAAGACCCTCGCCCCGGACGAGGACCCCACCACGATCATGCAGCCTGAGCACGTCGCCGACGTCATGCACATGCTCGCCTCTGACGTGGGTCGCTACATCGACAGCCAAAACATCGTCGTTCGGCTTTAGCGCTGCCCTGCAAAACCATTCCATCTCTTGACCCCTCGCAGGAGAGAAATGATCAAGCAAGCTTTCCAGCGCTTTCTTGGCCCGGTAACGGCGAACCTGCTTGCCGTCCTGGCGTTCGTCATCGCGGTCGGCACCTCGTGGCGGTGGGTGACCCTGGCGCTGGTGACCGCGACACTCGCCGTCACCGTCCTGTACCGCGACGGCAACGGGCTCGGTCGCTACCTCGTCAGTCGGGCGCTGGTCGCTGGTGGCGTGCTCGCGGCGTTCATCCGCTTCCTGCCGGCCGAGGTGGACTGGGCGTTCAACATCTCCGCAGCCCTCACCCTGGGCTACATCAGCATGGAGACAGTGCTCAACCGGGTGTCCCTCCTGCCCATGGACTCCCGCCACCTGCGGGTGTCCGGGCGGCCGCTCAGCTGGCTCGTCAACGCGACGGTCGTCTTCTACGCGGACTGTGCGCTCGTCGCGCTGTTCGCCCTGGCGCCGATCATCGAGTTGCAGTCCTGGCTCGCGCTTGTGGCCGTCATCGCGGTCGGCCTGCTCCACAGCGCGCTGGCCCTGGAGTCCATCTACACGAAGACCTACCGCAGCGCCGGCCGCGACGACATCATCGCGGCGCTCACCCGCTACCAGCCGGAGTTCCTGATCCACTGGGACGCTCCGGCGGCCTCCGTGCGGCAGGTCGAAATGTGGCTGCCGTACCTGGAGCGGGTGGGCGCGCGGTTCGCGATCGTCGTGCGCCGCCGCCGCAACGTTGATGTGATGGCCGGGATCACCAACCGGCCGGTGGTGCTGGCCTCCAGCATCTCCGACGTCGACGCCGTCATGGCGCCGAGCCTCAAGGCCGTCTTCTACGTCAACAACGGCGCGAAGAACACGCACACGGTGCGCTTCGCCGAGCTCACGCACGTCCAGCTGCTGCACGGCGACAGCGAGAAGCAGCCGAGCTACAACCCGATCACCGCCATGTTCGACGAGATCTGGGTGGCCGGGCAGGCTGGCCAGGACCGGTACGCACAGAACGGCGTGGACATTCCCGCCGGGAAGTTCCGGATCGTGGGGCGCCCCCAGGTCGAGAACGTCAAGGTCGTACGAACGCCGATCAGTGAGATCAAGCACAAGGTCGTGCTCTACGCGCCGACGTGGATCGGCTACTTCGGCGACACGAACCACTGCTCGCTCGCGGTCGGTCACAAGATCCTCAAAGCGCTCCTCGCCCGGCCGGACGTCACCGTCATCATGCGGCACCACCAGCTGACGACGAAGAACGCCAAGTCCGCCGCCCAGCTCGCGGAACTCGAGAGGATCCTCGCGAAGGACCGGGCCGCCACCAAGCGCAAGCACCTGTGGGGCGACGCCACGTCGGCAGGCGAATTCGTGGACTGGGCCAACAAGGCCGACGCCATGATCGCCGACGTCTCCAGCGTCGTGTCCGACTTCCTCTACTCGGAGAAGCCGTTCGCGGTCACCGACATGCTCAACGAAGGCGACCAGATGGAGGCCTCGGCACGGATCTTCGGCGCCGCCTACCAGCTGCGCCACGACATGTCGAACGTCGCGGAGGTCGTCGGGCACCTGCTCGGCGACGACCCGAAGGCCGAGATCCGGCAGCAGCTCAAGGCGTACTACCTCGGCGACTTCCCCACCGAGCGGTACGCCGACGGCTTCGTGGAGCAGGCTCGCCGCACCCTGACCCGGCCCACCATGGGCGAGGTGCTCAATGGCGTCGCACCCATCCCCACCAAGGTCGTCATGGAGGTCAAGGAGAACGACGATGACGACGACGCCGAGTCGTACGGGCGGCACGCGTACGTGATCTCGCAACGCTCCTCCGTCGAGGACGAGGAGTTCTCCACCGCCAGCTGACCACCTACCGCGTTCACATCCTCACCGGGCAGGTCCCCCTGCCCGGTGAGGTTTTTTCGTTCCCGCTCGTGCTCGGTGACCGCGCCGCTACCGTCTGGCGACGGGTACGACGGGGTTTACGACACCGCTCCCCGGGGTATGCGGTCACATTCATTCGTCTCCCGCCGTCCCTCCCCCAGGCAGGAGGAACATGCTCCGACAGACACTGCTGCGTGCCCTCGGTCCGGTCACGGCCAATGCGCTCGCTGTCATCAGCTTCGTCATCGTTGTCGGCACTCCATGGCACTGGGTGGGCCTCGCGGTCGTCGCCGTGGCCCTCACGGTCAACTTCGTCCGGCATGGGACGCGAGGGCTCGGCAGGTTCATCGTCAGTCACACGGTCCTCGCCGCCGGCACGCTCGCCACGTACGCCGCGAGCGTGCCGGAGATCGACTGGGCGTTCTGCCTGGCCGCGACACTCACCATGGGATACATCAGCATGGAGAACGGGTTGGTCAAACTGGTCAATCCGGCCTTCCAGGTTCGGCACCTGCGGATGCGCGGCCGCCCACACACCCGGGTGCTGAACAGGAACACCGTCTACCTAGCTGACTGCGGCCTCATCCTGCTGCCGGCGGCGGCCACGATCCTCCAGTGGCCCTCGTGGGTACTGCTCGTCAGCGCGCTCGCGGTGGGCGTGCTCTACGGCGGACTGATCCTCGAAGCGCTGTACACGAGGTCGTACCGCAACGGCGGTCGCGGCGACCTGACCCGGGCGCTTGACCACTTCAAGCCCGACTTCTACCTGCACTGGGACTCGCCGCCCGACAGCGCGTACCAGGTGTTCATGTGGTTGCCGTACCTGAAACGGCTCGACCGCAGGTTCGCGGTCATCGTGCGCGACAGGCGGTCCTTCGACGTCGTGGCGGACGCCACGAGCGTGCCCGTGGTGCACTGCCCCACCATCGCCGCCCTGGACGCGTCCATGGTGCCCAGCCTCAGGGCGATCTTCTACGTCAACAACGGCATGAAGAACGGCCAGGCCGTACGGTTCCACGAACTCACCCACGTGCAGCTGCTGCACGGCGACAGCGAGAAGACCGCCAGCTACAACCCGGTGAACGCGATGTTCGACGAGCTCTTCGTGGCCGGCCAGGCGGCGATCGACCGGTACGCGCGCAACGGCATCCACATGCCGGCCGAGAAGTTCCGCATCGTCGGCCGCCCACAGGTCGAATCGGTCCGCGTAGTCGCCACGCCGATCTCCGAGATCGCGAACAAGACCGTGCTGTACGCGCCCACGTGGACCGGGTTCTTCACCGACACCAACCACTGCTCGCTGGAGATCGGCGAACAGATCGTTCGCGAGCTGTTCCGGCGCGATGTCACGGTGATCCTGCGCGCCCACCCGATGACGGCGAAGAACGCACAGGCCGCCGCGAACCTCGCGGAGCTGGAACGCGTCCTGGCGGAGGACCGCGCGGTCAGCAAACGTAGGCACGTCTGGGGCGCGGCGGCCGCAGCCGGCCAGTTCGCCGACTGGGCCAACCGCGCCGACGCCATGATCGCCGATATCTCCAGCGTCATCTCGGACTACCTGTACTCAGAGAAACCGTTCGCGGTGACCGACATGAACGACGAGGGCGACGAGCTGCTGGGCGCCGCCCCCATCGTCAAGGGCACGTACGTGATCAAGCGCGATGCCTCGAACCTCGCCGAGGTGCTCGACAACCTGCTCGTCTCCGACCCGCTGGCCGCGGTACGGCGGGCCGTCAAGACGTACTACCTGGGCGACTTTCCCGCCGAGGGATACGCCGACGTGTTCGTCAGGGAGGCCAACCGGGTGCTCGACTGCCCCCGGCGCGCCGCCACGGCGACAACCCCGGCGGCCGCCGCCATCTCGGCGATGGCCGAGGAGGCCGCCGCCGCCACCGAGGAGGCGGTCAACGCGGCCGACGGCGACGGCCTCGCGGTACCGGTGTCGCCCGGCCCGGCTCTCGTCGGGTACCTGGATCCCACTGAGGACGTGAGCCCGCACGCACCGGCGGGCTGAGGCCTCTCCGCGCGAACCGGCTCCGGCCCGGGCCGTCCGCTGCTAGCGTCGAGGCAGCGTGATGGCCCAGGCCGGAGGTGCTTTAGCCATGGCTGCCCCTGCTCAACAACGGCCAGCCGAGCGGTCCATCCCACGATGGACACTCGCGTTGGCCGCGGCCGGTCCGGTGCTCTACCTGGCGGCTCTCCTGCCGGCCCCGGTCCTGTTCGCGGTCGCCATGGCCGCCGCGTTCGCCGGTGAGGTGCTCCTGCCCCGGCACGCGCCGCGCCTGTCCGCGCGGCTGAACCGGGCCGGCCTCGGCACGACCACCCGGGGACTCCTGCGCGACGGTGCCCTGCCGCTGCTGCTGCTGCGCGAGGGCGGCTACTCGGCCACCACCGTGGTGGTCGTGAGCGTGCTCCTGCTGGTTGTGTCCGGCCTACGCGGGGCGGCCTGCGCCGCGCTGCGGGCCCTGGCCACCCTGCGCCGGCTGCCCATGCCGACCCGCAACCTCGACCTGTCGGCGCTGCGCCTGCCCGGCGCGCCGCCGCGCTGGCTGCCGCCGGGCGACAGCCACGCGTTGAAGCTGCTCAGCGCCCCCGCCGTGGCGGGTGTCCTCATCGACCTCTTCACGGGCGGCCGCGCCGCGACCGTGGCCGGCTTCGCGGTGAGCCTCGCCGCCGGGGCCGTTCTCCTCACCGCCGCCGGCATCCAGCTGCTGCGCCACCGCGTCCTCGCCGATACGCGTCGGCTGCGGGCCGAGGTGCTGCGCCAGGTCCGCGCGTACCGGCCGGAGGTGATCCTCTACTTCAGCATGGGGCCCGGGGCGAACACCACGTACCAGGTGGACACGTGGCTCGACACGCTCGCCGGCCTCGACCGGCGCACGATGATCCTGGTCCGCGAACGGCCGAACGTCATGCGCATCGGAGCGACCGCGCTGCCGATCGTGTGCGTGCCGGGTGGCCCGGACGTCATGGACCTGGACCTGCCCGACCTGCGCGTCGTGCTCTACCCCGGCAACGCCGGCAAGAACATCCACATGCTGCGCCGCAACGGCGTGCGGCACGTGTTCATCGCCCACGGGGACAGCGACAAGAGCGCCAGCACGAACCCGTTCACCCGGGCGTACGACGAGGTGTGGGTGGCCGGGCCGGCCGGCCGCGACCGGTACCGCGACGCGGGTGGGGCGGTGCGCGACGAGTCCATCGTGGAGGTGGGCCGCCCCCAGGTCGACGCCGTCCACACCGGACAGCCGGCGGGACCGTTCACCGTCCTGTACGCCCCGACGTGGGAGGGGTGGGCCGACGACCTCGCGGTCAGTTCGCTGGTGGCGATGGGTCCCGATATCGTGCGCGCGCTGCTCGCGCTCGACCCGGAGGTCCGGGTCATCTACAAGCCGCACCCGCTCACCGGCTACCTGGACCCGGCCGCCCGCCGGGCCCACCAGGCGATCGTCGGGTTGCTCGCCAACGACACGGACGCGCGTGCCGCCGACCCGGCCCGGGTGGCCGTCATCGCCGCCGAGGAGCCCGCGCGCGCGGCCGCGCGGCAGCGCCTGGACTCCCTGGGCCGGCTGCTCGCCGAGGGCCCGGTCCGGGGCCCGTGGTCCGACAACACCGCGCACGCGCTCGCCCACGGCCGGCCCGACCCGAAGCGTCTCGCGGCGCTGGTCGCCGCCCAACGGGCCCGGTGCGCCGCGTTCTGGGCCAGCGAGGGCTCATGGGCCCATCGAGTGGTCACCGGGCCCTGGCCCGACCTGTACTCGTGCTTCAACGAGGCCCACCTGATGATCGCGGACGTCTCGGCGGTCGTGTCGGACTTCCTCGCCGCCGACCGGCCGTACGTGGTGTGCGACCCCGGCGGCGGCGACGAGGCGGCGTTCCGCCAGCGGCACACGGCCGCGCGCGGCGGGCACGTGCTGACCCCGGCCGGCATCGGTGGGCTCGCCGACCTGGTCAACGCCGCCCGTACGCCCGGCGGCGACGTACTCGCCGCGCAGCGCGCGGCCACCCGCGCGTACCTGCTGGGCCCGGACTCACCCTCGGCCATGACGCGCTGGCGATCAGCGCTGGAGGCGCTGATCGCGCGCCCCTACGGCAGGACCGGGCTCAACGGGAGCCGCACCTCGTGGGCGGAGAAGGACCGTCAGGGCGACGCGAAGGTGACCTTCACGTTCTCGTAGCCGAGGGACTTGAGCATGGACGTGAGCATCTGCTCGGTGTTGCGCTGGGCGCGCGCCTGCAGCTCGCTCTCCCGGGCCGCCTGCGCGATCTTGTCCTCGGCGAGCTGGTAGACCTGCTGCTGGCGGTTGGGATCGCCGCCGAACAGGTCGCCCACCCGGTTGATCAGGCCGCGGTCCTCGTCGTAGACGTAGCTGCGGTCGTGGTCGAGGTTGGGTTTTTCGAGCTGGGGCGCCGGCAGGGTGATCTCGATGGACTTGCCGTCGGCCGACTCCTTGATCGCGCCCTCGCCCAGCGTCGAGAAGTCGACATAGGCGTTCACCGTGCCGGCCCCGACGAACAGCGTGCGGTCGTTGAAGATGAAGTCCGGCACGTACTTGTTGTTCTCCTGCAGGTCGATGAGGACCTGGAAGCTGCCCTCCGCGGCCACGTAACGGCTGAGGTCCTGGATCGACTTGAGCAGCACGGGGCCACTGCGGTCGGTCTTCTCCGTGGCGAAGGGGTTCTTGAAGTCGGGCCACAGATCCACCATCTTCAGGCCCAGCACCGCGGCGATCACGAGGCCCACCGTGCCGATGAGGGCGAGGAACCGCCGGAACCACCGGCCGGAGCGACGGTCGTCGGCCGGCGGCGCCGTGTCGAGCGGAACGGTCGGGTTCTCCCTGGTCGGCGTCGGTTCGACGTTATCGCGATCTGGCTGGTCGGTAGCCATCGCGCACCTTCCCCTCACACTGTGTGCGACCCACGGTACGGAATATGCCCGACATTAAGCGACGCCAACCACGGCCGCGTTCATACGGCCGGCCTCAGGTAGGGTGACCCCACAGCGGCGGGCATGTGAACACCGGGAGCTAACGCTGAACGCGATCACTCTGGAGCAGGTCCGGGCGTCCTCGAAGGCCCGCGACGCCTGGTTCACCGTGCTACTCGTCGACCCTATCGCGATGCGGCTGGTCAAGTGGGCGGCCCGCCATCCGTGGATCACCCCGAACCGGCTCACCGCCATGGCGTTCACGCTCGGCTGCCTCGCGGCGGCGTGCTTCGCCCAGGGCTCGCACGGCTGGCTGCTCGCCGGTGCCGGCCTCTACTACCTGAGCTTCGTGATCGACTGCATGGACGGCAAGCTCGCCCGCCTCATGGGCACCGGCTCGATCTTCGGCATGTGGCTGGACTTCATCTTCGACCGGCTGCTGGTCGTGATCTGCACGGTCGCGCTCATGGGCGGGCAGTACGCCCGCACGGACAACGTCGCCTTCGTCGTGCTGGGCGGGGTCGTCATCTTCCTCAACCTGTTCCGGTACGTGAACGGGCAGACCATGGTCCAGGCCCGCGAGCAGATGCGCCGCCAACTGGAGGATCTGCAGGCCAACGACCAGTCCGCCGCGCCGGCCGCCGGCCCGGTCGATTCGTTCAGCCAGCTGTCCACCGGCACCCGGGACAGGCTGGGCCGCTTCCTGGCCGTGCGGGACTTCCTCACCCGGCACCGGATGCGCGCCCAGCTGGTGAGCGCCATCGAGTTCCAGATGGCGATCTTCATCCTCGGCCCGGCCCTCGACGCCGTCATGCCGGTCACGATCATCTTCGGCTCGTTCCTGCTGCTCTTCGAGCTCGCGATGATCTTCCAGTTCTGGCTGTCGACCCGCACGTTCAACCGCCAGGTCGCCAAGCTCCGCAAGCGCACCACCGAGCACGCCCCGGTCATCGTCTAGCGCCCGCGTCAGGTGAAGGCCGGGATGCCCGTCAGGTGCTGGCCGATCACCAGTTGGTGGATCTCCGAGGTGCCCTCGTAGGTCAGCACGCTCTCCAGGTTGGCCGAGTGCCGCAGGACGGGGTACTCGAGGCTGATGCCGTTCGCGCCCAGGATCGTGCGGCACCCACGGGCGATCTCCAGCGCCTCCCGGACGTTGTTGAGCTTGCCGACGCTGACCTGCGCGGGCCGTAGCGCGCCGCGGTCGGCGAGCCGGCCGAGGTGCAGGGCCAGCAGGTAGCCCTTCTGCAGCTCCAGCGCCATGTCGGCCAGCTTGGCCTGGGTGAGCTGGAACCCGGCGATCGGCCGCCCGAACTGCTCGCGCGAGCAGGCGTACGAGATCGCGGTCTCCAGGCAGTCACGCGCGGCGCCGAGCGCGCCCCACACGATCCCGTAGCGGGCCTCGGTGAGGCACGACAGCGGCGCCTTCAACCCGTCCGCGGCCGGCAGCTCAGCCGACAAGGGCAGGCGCACCTCATCGAGCACGATCTCGCCCGTCGAGGACGCGCGCAGCGACAGTTTGTGCCTGATCTCGTTGGCGGTCACGCCGGGCGTCGACATCGGTACGACGAAACCACGCACGACATCGTCGACGCGTGCCCAGATGACCCCGACGTCCGCCACCGGCGCGTTCGTGATCCACATCTTCGTGCCGTGCAGCACCCACTCATCGCCGTCGCGGCGCGCCCGCGTGTCCATGGAACCCGGGTCGGAGCCGTGGTCGGGCTCGGTCAGCCCGAAGCACCCGATCGCCTCACCCGTGGCCATCGAGGGCAGCCACGTGGATTTCTGCTCCTCGGAGCCGTACCGCCAGATGGCGTACATGGCGAGCGACCCCTGGACGCTCACGAGGCTGCGCACGCCGGAGTCGGCGGCCTCCAGCTCGTGGCAGGCCAGGCCGTACGCGACCGCGGAGGCGCCCGCGCAGCCGTACCCGGTCAGGTGCATGCCGAGCAGCCCCAGCGCGCCGAAGTCGCGGGCCAGCTCGCGCGTCGGGGCGCGGCCCTCCTCGAACCAACCGGCCACATGGGGGCGCACGCGCGCGTCCACGAGGCGGCGCACGACGGCGCGGATGTCGCGCTCGTCCTCGCTCAACAGTGAGTCGAGTTCGAGCAGTTCAAGCGGTGAAACGCGGGACGGCATGCCGCCCAACCTAAAGCACGAGCACCCGCGCGTGAATGCTGGTGCGCTGCTGCAGCGCGGCGCGCAGCGCCCGGTGCACGCCGTCCTCGAGGTAGAGACCGCCGTCCCACTGCACCACGTGCGGGAACAGGTCGCCGTAGAAGGTCGAGTCGTCCGCGAGCAGCCGGTCGAGTCCCAGCTCACGCTTTGTGGTGATGAGCTGGTCGAGCCGCACCGGACGGGGCGGGATCTCGGCCCACTGCTTCATCGTCATGCCGTGCTCCGGGTATGGCTGCCCTTCCTGCACAGCTTTGAAGATCACGACCCACCCTCCCCTCCGGTCACACCACCACCGCCGGCGCTAGCCTACCGACTCCGCGCCACCGCGGGTGCCGGCGTCACCACCGGCCGCGGTGAACCACCTCTTCGACCGGCTTGCGGCCCCGCTTCAACGATTTCGACCGGTGGTCGTCGGCGCGGTAGCCCACGCTGACGGCCCCGATCGGCGTGAACTCCTTCGGCACGCCGAACGCCTCCCGGTACTCGGTGACCTGCTCCGGTGGTACCCCGAAAAAGCACGCCCCAAGCCCTTCGTCGACGGCCGTGAGCAACATGAGCAGGCTCGCCATGCCGGCGTCGATGTCCCAGTACGGCACGGGCCAGTGCGACTCGTCGCGGTCGGTCCAGCCCTTGTCCGGCTCGGCGTACCGGTCGAGGTAGGCGCTCTTGTTGCTGTGCGCCACGACGATCAGCGGGGCGGTGCGCATGTTGACGAGCCACTGCTGCCACTGGTCGGTCTTCGGGGTCGCCGCCGCCCAGAACCGCTCCCGGTCCTCCCGCGACTCCAGGACGAGAAAACCCCAGCCCTGGGAGAATCCGGCCGACGGGGCCCGGGTGGCATGCTCCAGCAACCGGTCGACGATCTCCGGGGGCACCGGGCGGTCGGGGTCGTAGTTACGGACCATCCGCCGCCGGCGCACCACGTCACGAAATTCCATACGCCCTATCCTGGCCGTTCAGCCGGGCAGCCGGGCGTCGATGCCCCAAGCGCCCTGCCAGCTCCCGCCCGGCTCCAGGACGATGACGTCGCGGCCCGAGCGGAACGCGTCCGGCGGGCAGGTCATCGGCTCGATCGCGGCCGCCCGGCGGTAGCGCTCCCCGCTCAGCGTGTCGCTCGTGAACACCTGCCACCAGCCGAACTTCTCGTCGGCCCAGACGCGCACCCGGGCGCCCGCCGCCGAGGACAGCTCGACGGCAGAGCCCCCGTCGGGCCCGCGCGCCACGTCGCCGAACGCGGTGTCCAGCACCAGCTTGCCGAGCTGGCGCGGCTCGGTGAAGTCGAACTCGGTGCCGGCGACGCGGGCCGCGCCGATCGGCAGCAGCCGCGCGTCCGTGAGCAGCCGGCTGCGCCCCGGGACGCGCAGCAGCGCCTCGTCGACTCCCGAAAGTCCGGGGACCTTGAGGTACGGGTGGACGGAGAAGCCGAACGGGGCCGGCTCGTCGCCCAGGTTCGTCACCTCGTGGGCGGCGCGCAGCCCGTCCGCGCTGACGGACCACTCGGAGCGCAGGCGCAACGGCCACGGGTACCCGGGCTGCGCCGGCAGGTCGTAGCCGAGCACGACCCGGTCCGGGCCGGCCTCCAGCTCACTCCAGCGCACCCAGTTGACCAGGCCGTGGATGGCGGTATGCCGGACCGGCTCCGAGAGCCCGAGCTGGTGGGAGACGCCGCCGAAGGTGTAGCGGCCGTCGCGGATGCGGTTGGGCCAGGGCGCCAGGACCTGCCCGGAGGAGCCGGGCGGCAGCTCGTTCGCGGCGTACTCGTCAATGATCTCGACGCCATCCAACCGGAGGGCCCGCACGCCGCCGCCCACCTCGACCACAACGGCCTCATATCCATCGGCCTTGATGGTCCACTGCTCACCGCCGGGGATGAACCCCATGTCGTCCCGCCTTTGCTCGCCTAGGACTGTATGTGTCAGGCGACCCTACCGATTGCCGCGGGCAAGCGCGTACCGCGCCCGGGTGACCGTCACGGTCCCAGCCGCTCCACGAGCCACCCGGCCCCGTCGCGGCGGTATCGCAGCCGGTCGTGCAGGCGGCCCGTGCGGCCCTGCCAGAACTCCACGCTGTCGGGCACGACCCGCAGGCCACCCCAGTGCGGCGGTGCGGGCACCTCGTCCGGGAACCGCCGCGTCACCTCGGCGAGCAGGGCGTCCAGCTCGGCCCGGTCGGCCACCGGCCGCGACTGCGGGCTCGCCCACGCCCCGAGTTGGGCGTCGCGCGGGCGGCTCGCGAAGTACGCCGCCGACTCCGCCTCGCTCACCCGCTCGGCCCGGCCGCCGACCACGACCTGTCGCCCCGCCGGGAACCAGGGGAAAACCAGGCTGCAGTACGGGTTGACCGCCAGCTCGCCGCCCTTGCGGGAGCCGTAGTTCGTGAAGAACGTGAAACCGCGCGCGTCGAGGCCCTTGAGCAGGACCGTCCGGGCGCTCGGCCGGCCCTCGGCGTCCGCCGTCGCCAGGATCATCGCGTTCGGCTCGACGAGCCCGACCTCCACCACGTCGGCCAGCCAGTGTTCGAACTGCGTGAGCCAGTCCGGGGCCAGTTCGTCCTCGGCCAAACCGTGCCGGGCGTACTCCTGCCGCATGGCGGCGATCTGCGTGGTCACGGCTCCATCTAACTCCTCGCGGCATACCCGCGTTCGCCCGCGCCGGCCCTCGACGGCGGGGGAAGATGTCGCAAGCGGCACACTGCCGACGGCTCGCGGCCGGACTACACGCGGTGCAAGATGGCCCAATAACCATCTGCCGTCGCGGTGCGACCCACTGCGACGAGTCTGCTGGGCGTCACCGTCGACGCCCACACCGTCCAGGGAGATGAGATGTCCGATTTCAAGCCGGGCCTGGAGGGCGTGGTCGCCTTCGAGACGGAGATCGCGGAACCCGACAAGGCCGGCGGCGCGCTGCGCTACCGCGGCGTCGACATCGAGGACCTGATCGGCACGGTGTCATTCGGCAACGTGTGGGGATTGCTCGTCGACGGCAAGTTCGGGCCCGGACTGCCCCCGGCGGAGCCGTTCCCGGTGCCGGTGCACTCCGGCGACATCCGGGTCGACGTGCAGTCCGCCGTGGCCATGCTCGCCCCGTACTGGGGACTTGGCCAGTTGCTCGACATCTCCGACGCGCAGGCCCGTGAGGACCTGGCCCGCGTGTCGGTCACCGCGCTCTCGTTCGTCGCGCAGTCCGCCCGCGGGCTGGGCCTGCCGGCCGTCCCGCAGAAGGAGATCGACACCGCGTCGACGATCGTCGAGCGGTTCATGAAGCGGTGGCGGGGCGAGCCGGACCCGCGGCACGTCAAGGCCGTCGACGCGTACTTCATGTCCGCCGCCGAGCACGGCATGAACGCGTCCACCTTCACCGCCCGGGTCGTCGCCTCCACGGGCGCCGACGTGGCGGCCTGCATCTCGTCGGGCATCGGCGCCCTGTCGGGCCCACTGCACGGCGGCGCGCCCTCCCGGGTGCTCTACATGATCGAAGAGGTCGAGCGTACGGGCGACGCGCTCGGGTACGTGCGCAGCGTGCTCGACAAGGGGGAGCGCCTCATGGGCTTCGGGCACCGGGTCTACCGGGCCGAGGACCCGCGCGCCCGGGTCCTGCGCCGCACCGCCCGTGAACTGGGCGCGCCGCGCTACGAGGTGGCCGAGGCGCTGGAGAAGGCCGCGCTGGAGGAGCTGCACGCCCGCCGGCCCGACCGGGTGCTGGCCACGAACGTGGAGTTCTGGTCGGCCGTGGTGCTGGACTTCGCCGAGGTCCCCGCGCACATGTTCACCTCGATGTTCACCTGCGCCCGGGTCGCCGGGTGGAGCGCCCACGTCCTGGAGCAGAAGAAGCTGGGCCGTCTGGTCCGGCCGTCGGCGACGTACGTCGGCCCGGCCACCCGCAAGCCACAGGACGTCGAGGGCTGGGCGACCATCCACACGGACTGATACTGGCTGCTTTTGTCGCGGACGGTCATGGGAGGATGCCTGGTGGCAGCGCCGCCGGCACCCATGACCGTCCCGCGCCCAGGAGAAGGAACCGACGTGGCCGACCTGAGCAACATCCGAATCCCTGACGAGATCAAGCCCGCCGACGGTCGCTTCGGCGCCGGCCCCAGCAAGGTGCGGCCGGAGGCCGTCTCCGCCCTCGCGTCGGTGGCCGAGAGCTTCCTCGGCACGTCGCACCGGCAGAAGACCGTGAAGTCCCAGGTCGAGCGCCTGCGCACGGGCCTGGCGGAGTTCTTCTCCCTGCCCGAGGGCTACGAGGTCATCATCAGCAACGGCGGCGCGACGGCGTTCTGGGACGCGGCGACCTTCGGCCTGATCCGCGACCGGGGCCAGTTCGCCTCGTTCGGCGAGTTCGGCGCCAAGTTCGCCAAGGCCGCCAAGGAGGCGCCGTTCCTGGGCGACCCGACGGTCGTCAAGGCCGACCCGGGCACCGCGCCCACGCTGGTCGCCGAGGCGGGCGTGGACGTCTACGCCACCCCGCACAACGAGACGTCGACCGGCGTGGCCGTCCCGGTCGTCCGCGTGGCCGGCGCCGACGAGGGCGCGCTCATGCTGCACGACGGCACCTCGGCCGCCGGCGGCCTGGACGTCGACCTCACCCAGACGGACGTGTACTACTTCGCCCCGCAGAAGTGCTTCGCCTCCGACGGGGGCCTGTGGATCGCGCTCATGTCGCCCGCCGCCCTCGCCCGGGTCGATGAGATCAAGGCGACGGGCCGCTACATCCCGGCGTTCCTCGACCTGGCCACGGCCGTGGAGCAGTCCCGCCTGCAGCAGACGTACAACACCCCGGCGCTGGCCACCATCTTCCTGGCCGCCGAGCAGACCGACTGGATGAACGTCCAGGGCGGCCTCGGCTGGGCCGCCAAGCGTACGGCGGAGAGCGCCGCGGCCATCTACGGCTGGGCCGACCGCTCGGAGCTCGCCACGCCGTTCGTGACCGATCCGGCGCTGCGCTCCAATGTGGTGGCCACGATCGACTTCGCGGACAGTGTGGACGCCGCGGCGCTCGCCAAGGCGCTGCGCGCGAACGGCATCGTGGACACGGAGCCGTACCGCAAGCTCGGCCGCAACCAGCTCCGCGTGGCCCTCTACCCGGCCGTCGACCCGGCCGACGTGGAGGCGCTGACCGCCTGCATCGACTACCTTCTCCCCCACGCGACCGCCTGACACGGTGTCCGGGTGATGGCCATCTCGGCCATCACCCGGAAGGTCTCCCGGCGTGGCCTGCTGCGTGACGTTGACGTCCGGCGTACCGTGGTCGCAGGCGCACGACAACGGTAGGGAGGAACGCCGATGCGACAGGTACGCTTCGTCGCCCTCTCCGAAGACGGTCACGCCCTCGTCCTGGCCGACGAGATCGGCCACCTGCTCGCCCTGCCGCTCGACGAGCGGGTCAACGCCGCCCTGGCACCCGAGCGCGGCACGCAGCTGACGCTGGCAACGCCGGAGACGACGCCGTTGCTCGCGCCCCGCGACATCCAGGCCCGCATCCGCGCCGGCGAGACCGCCGACGAGGTGGCGCGCGTGGCCGGCGTCCCGGTCGACCGCGTCCTGCGGTACGCGGGCCCGGTCCTGCAGGAGCGCGCGATGCTGGCCCAGCACGCCCGGCGCACCCGCATGAAGGTCGGCGACACCGTCGGCAAGATCACACTGGCTGAGGTCGTCGATGTGCGCCTCGGCCAGCACGGCGTCGACCTGGAGAAGATCTCCTGGGACGCCTACCGGCGCGACGACGGCACGTGGCGCATCGTGGCGACCTGGCCGTCCGGCAAGGCCACGGCCACGGCCGTCTGGGAGCTCGACAAGGCCCGCCAGGTCGTCACACCGCACGACGAGATGGCGCAGTATCTGTGCACCGACCGGTCCGCGCCGGCCCACGAGATGGTCCGCGGCCGCGAGCCCGCGCGCCCGGAGCCGGGCCGGGGCGGTCACGAGCCGATGCGCGCCCCCGCCAGCGAGCCGCGCCGCGAGCCGGCCCGTCCGGGCCGCGACCCGATCCGCGCGGGCCGCGACGCCCTGCTCGCGTCCCTGGACCGCCCGCTGCAGCCGACCGGCGGCACGCGCAGCCTCGAGCCCTTGTCCACGGAGCCGCGCCGCCCGGCGGCCGTGCAGCCGTCGGCCTTCGAAGACGACCGCGACGTGCCCCAGCAGGTGCCCGCGGTCCCTTCGCTCGCCGTCCTGCGCCCCCGCCGCGGCCCGGCCGCCGGCGAGCAGCCGAGCGACGACGCCCCCGCGGCGGCCGAGAAGCCCCGCAAGCGGGCCCCGAGCTGGGACGACGTCCTCTTCGGCGGCGCCCCCACGGCCCGCGACGCCTAGAGCGCGCCGACGATCACGTTCGTCGGCCGTCCTAGGTGAGCCGGAAAGGCCAACGGATCACACGAACCGTGGCGGTACGCACTGGTACCGCCACGGTTCATCGCTCCGTTCATGATCATGCCGCGGACCGCTGACCCAGCCCGCCACGCCCTAACCCGCACGCGTTCTCACGCGCTCGCCGGCCAAGGTGCGCAGTGAGGATGGTGGGGTGACTGGGCGGGTCGGCTGACTCGCAAAAGCGCTGGCCGATGGTTGTGCCTTGAAAGTGATCCGTCGCCGGTTCGGCCTGGTCACGAAAATGCGTGTGACCGGACGGGCGGCGTGACCTGATAGGAGCTTGGCTGGGCCCCGTCACTGTGTTGTCTGAACCGCCCCGGGTCTGGTGGAGTCCTCAGGCTGTGACCAGGTGTTTCTGGTCGGGGGCGGTGTGAGCGTAGAACATCGATTCGTACTCTGCGGGTGGGCGGTGCCCGAGGGCGGAGTGCAGCCGGTGGTTGTTGTACCAGTCGACCCATTCCGCGGTGGCCAGTTCGACCTGGGCCAGGCTGCGCCACGGCCGCCGCGGTTTGATCAGTTCGGTCTTGTAGAGGCCGATCGTGGATTCCATCAGCGCGTTATCCAGCGCGTCGCCGACGGTGCCGATCGAGGCGTCGATCCCCGAGGCGAGGAGGTGGGTGGTGAACCGGAACGACGTGTATTGGGAGCCGGCATCCGAATGGTGGATCAGGCCGGGGCCGGCGGGGCGTCCGTCACGGTCGCGGCGCCACAGACCCATGTCCAACGCGTCGAGGACCAGGGGTGTGCGCTTGTTCGTCGCGGCGGACCAGCCCATGATCGCCCTGGAGTAGACGTCGACGACGAAGGAGACGTAGACGACGCCGGCGAACGTGCTCACGTGGGTGAAGTCCGCGACCCAGCACCGGTTGGGGGCTGCGGCCGTGAAGCGGCGGCGCACGAGGTCACCGGCCCGTTGATGGTCGGGGTTGGCGATGGTGGTGCGGATTCGGCGGCCCCGCACGACGCCGCGTAGGCCGGCCTGGCGCATCAGCCGCTCGACCGTGCACCGGGCCACCGCCACGCCCTCACGGCGTAGTTGGGCCCAGACCTTGCGGGCGCCGTAGACGCCGTAGTTGGCCGCGTGGACCCGCCGGATCAGCTCCAGCAGCTGGGCGTCGGTGACGGCACGTGCTGAGGGCGGCAGCGCCTTGGCCTTGTAGTAGGTGGAGGGGGCGATCTTGTGTCCGTGTTCGGTCAGGACACGGCAGATCGGCTCGACTCCGCCGAAGCGGGCCCGGTACTCGTCGATGAATCTCACGAGCGTGTGTGTGGCCGGTCGAGCTCGGCCGCGAAGAAAGCCGACGCCGCCTTCAAGATCTCATTAGCGCGGCGTAGT
>NZ_BAAALS010000016.1:124539-161783 GCF_039528415.1 Luedemannella helvata | reverse complement strand
CCAAACCCGATCAAAGCAGGGTATCGGCACGCCGCATTAATCAGCGGTCTCCTAGCGGGTGATCAGGTGGACTCGGGAACGTCCAGGTCAGTGTCGTCGGAGCAGTCCTCGCACGCCACCGTGACCACCTCGGCGGCCCGCGCCGTCAGGTAGGCACGGGCGCCCACGTCGGCCGTCGCGAGGGTCGCGACGCCGGCCCAGTGATCGCGGCCCAGCAGCACCGGATGCCCCCGGCGGTTGCCGTACGTGGCCGTGATCAGCGCGTCCGAGCCCGCCTTCGCGGCCACGCGGCGCACCGCCTCCGGGGTGACCCCGGGGGTGTCGACCAGCAGCACGACGGCCGCCTGCGCGTCCGTCCCGGCGAGCGTCGCCAGCCCGGTCTTCAACGAGGACGCCATGCCCGACTTCCACGACTCATTGTCCACAATGGTCGCGTCGCCCAGGTCGGCCTGCGCGCGCACCTCCGCCGCCGACGCCCCGAGCACGACGACGATAGGCGCGCAGCCCGCTTCGCGGGCGGTGGCCACAGCCCGCTCCACGAGCAGCTCACCGTCCCGCCGGACCAGCGCCTTCGGCCCGCCGTAGCGGCGCCCGCCGCCCGCGGCGAGCACCAGACCTGCCACGCTCAGCTCGGCACTCCCATGTTGAGAACCATTCCCGGACCAGCCTTTCAGCAGACTAGTCCCCGACGCGGATCATTTCCATCCGTAGGTGGTGTGCTCGCGCGCAGCGGCTACGGTGACGGGATGCAGCACTCGCACTGCTCGTACTGTGGCACCGCGTACGCGCCCGACTCGCCCTGGCCCCGGACCTGCCCGGGCTGCGGCGAGACCACCTGGAGCAACCCGCTGCCGGTGGCCGTCGTCCTGCAGCCGGTCAGCTACCCCGACGGTGTCGTGGGGGTCGTCGCCGTGCGCCGCGACATCGAACCGTTCCGCGGCCAGCTCGCGCTGCCCGGCGGCTTCATCGAGACGGGCGAGTCGTGGCAGCAGGCGGCCGTACGCGAGCTGCGCGAGGAGACCGGACTGGAGGCGTCGGCCGAGGACGTGCGCCTGTTCGAGGTGCACAGCTCGTTCAACGGACGGACCCTGCTCGTCTTCGGCGTCCTGCCGGCCAGGCCGGCGGCCGGGTTGCCCGAATCCGCGCCGACCGAGGAAGCGACCGAATGGGTCGTGCTCACCAGCGCCCAGGAACTGGCGTTCCCGACCCACACCGAGACGATGGCGGACTTCTTCACGTCTCATTTGGCGTCGGCGTAGCAGCCGACGACCGCGACGTCGAGCGGGAAGCGGACCGGGGTGTCACCGAACAGCAGCCGGCCGGCGCGCACGGCCGCCGACCGCAGCGCGGCCTCGACGCTCCCGGCGTCCTCGACCGGGCAGTGCACGATCACCTCGTCGTGCTGGAAGAACACCAGCTCGGCCGCCGGCGGCAGCGCCGTGCGGGCCAGCGCCATCAGCGTGAGCGCCCACTCGGCCGCCGTGGCCTGCACGACGAAGTTGCGGGTGAACCGCCCCCGGGCGCGTTCGCGGGCCGGGGTGCGCTCGCCCGGGTCGGGCGGCGGGCACGTGCGGCCCAGCCAGGAGCGCACGAGGCCGCCGCTCTCGCCCGTACGGGCGGCGCGTTCCACGTAGTCCCAGGCGACCGGGAAGCGCTGGCGCAGCGCCGCCAGGGCCGGCACCGCGTTGCCGCCGGTCTGCCCGTACATGGCGCCGAGGAGGGCCACCTTGGCCTGCGCCCGGTCGCCCGCGAACGCCTCCGTCGCCAGGGCGGCGTAGATGTCGCCGCTCGCGCCCGCCCGGGCCAGGCCCTGGTCGCCTGCCATGGCGGCCAGCACCCGGGGCTCCAACTGGCCGGCGTCGGCCACCACGAACGTCCAGCCCGGATCGGCCACCACCGCGCGGCGCACCGCCTTGGGGATCTGCAGCGCGCCGCCGCCGCGCGTGGCCCACCGGCCGGAGACCACCCCCGCCGGCACGTACTCGGGATAGAACCGGCCGTCGCGCACCCACGAGGCGCGCCACGCCCAGCCGTGCGCGGTCCAGATCCGGTACAGCTCCTTGAACTCCAGCAGCGGCGCCACCGCCGGATGGTCGACGCCGCGCAGCACCCACGCCCGCGTGGACGGCAACGCGAGGCCCGCACGGGAGAACGCGCGCAGTACCTCGGCCGGCGACTCGGGATGCAGGCGCGGGTCGTTGAACAACTCCCGCAGCGTGGCGGTCAGCTCCACCAGGCGGCGCGGCGGCGCGCCCGCGATCGCCGGCGGGTCGCCGAGCAGCTCACGCAGCACCTCGTCGTGCGCCCGCCCGCTCCACGGCAGGCCCACGTGCCCCATCTCGGCGGCGATGAGTGCCCCGGCGTTCTCGGCGGCCACCAGCAGCTTGAACCGTCCCGGTTCCGGCAGCGCGGCGATCTGCGCGTGCTGCGCCGCGTACGTCTCGACGAGCGCGTCCAGGGGGTCGGCCACGGCGGCCCGCTGCGGCGGCTCGAACAGGGCCGCCTGGTCGTGCGCGCCGAACCCGGTCGGCGCGTCCGGCACCGGGTCGGGCGGCACGGGCAGCCCGTGCCGGCGCGCCCAGCTCGCCTCGACGCTGCGCGGCTCGCCCCACCGGCCGTGATAGCCGAGCACCAGGGCCTCGACCAGCTCCGCGTCGTGGCACCGGGCCACCTTGACCCCGGCCTGGAGCAGGACGGGATAGAGGGCCGCGGTGCTGGCCCACAGCCACCGGGTGTCCGCGCCCTCGCGCCGCCTGACATCACTGACGAGATCGGCGACGTCCTCGGCCGGCCCGGCCGGCTGACCGTCCTCGCGCAGCACCCGCAGCCGCCCCCGGCGGCCGTCCGTTGCCACCGCCGCGACCAGCATCTCCGCATTGTCCCCCGCGGGTACGACACGGCCCGCCGAGCACGTCGCGGTCCTGCCGCCCTCCGGCCCTCGCCGCCCTCGCCCTCGCCGCCCTCCGGCCCTCGCCGCCCTCGCCCTCGCCGCCGCGGCCTCCGGCGTCGCCGCCCTATCCGACATCGCCGGCCTCGCGCTGGCTCACCCAGCCTCGCCCGGCGGGAGGGGTCCGGTGGGCGGCGCTTTCGCCGGCCGGTCTCGCCAAAGTCGTGACTTTGGCGAGTGGGAGCGGTGCGCACCTCACCAAAAGCACGACTATGGCGACCCAGCAAGGCGCACATCCCGCCAAAAGCACGACTTTGGCGAGGTTCCCCCCGCGCGTATCCGCCAAATGCACGACTTTGGTGACGCACCACCCGCGCCCACCCGCCAGAAGCACGACATTGGCGACGCACCACCCGCGCCCACCCGCCAAAACCACGACATTGGCGACGCACCACCCGCGCCCACCCGCCAAAACCACGACATTGGCGACGCACCACCCGCGCCCACCCGCCAAAACCACGACATTGGCGACGCACCACCCGCGCCCACCCGCCAAAACCACGACATTGGCGACGCACCACCCGCGCCCACCCGCCAAAACCACGACATTGGCGGAAGGGCGGCACGACAAACGCACCCCGCGCCGCTACAGCGCAACTGGGGCCGACCCGCGTGCGACAGCGACGGCGCTGGCGCCGCCGCACCCGGGAGCCGCTTGCGTTAGCCCTTGACCGCCCCGGCCGTCAGGCCGGCGGCGATGTTGCGCTGGATCACCAGGAAGAAGACCACCACGGGAATCGATGTGATCAACGCGGAGGCCATCATCGGCCCCCAGAACGTGCCCCGCGACGTCTGGTTCGAAACGAGCCACGCCATCAGGTTCTGATGGTCGGGGCGGTTCACCGTCTGGATGATGATGAACTCGTTCCACGCCTGGATGAAGCCGTAGATCGAGGTGGCGACCAGGCCGGGACCGGTCAGCGGCAGGATCACCCGGTAGAACGTCTGCCAGCGGCTGCAGCCGTCGACCAGGGCGGCCTCGTCGAGTTCGCGGGGGATGTTCGCGATGAAGCCGCGCAAGGTCCAGATCGTGTACGGCAGGAACAGCACCATGTACAGCAGCGTGATGCCGGTCAGCGTGTTGGTCAGCTCGACGGCGTTGAGTAGCAGGAACACGGGGATCAGCAAGGCGATGAACGGGACCATCTGCACCATGAGGATGACCACGATGAGCGCCTTGCGGCCGTAGAACCGGAACCGGGCGATGGCCAGCGCGCCCAGGAAGCCGACGACGATCGCGGAGACCGTGGACAGCAGCGTGATGATGAGGCCGTTGCGAAGGTCAAGCAGGAAGTTCGGCGCCTTGACGGCGGAGATGATGTTGTCGAACGTCGGGTGCTGCGGGAAGAAGTGCGGCTCGAACGTCAGGATCTCGTTGGCCGGCTTGAACGCCGTATTGATCATCCAGTACGCCGGGAAGATCATGATGATCGCGAGGATGATGCCGGCCGTGTTGGCGAAGAAACCCCCGATGCGGGTACGCCCGACAACCTGGTTGCTCATGTCGTCGCCGCGGCGGCCCTTGCCGCGACGCGGGGCGGACGACGTCGTGATCACGGCCATCAGTCCTGCTCTCCGATCTTGAACATCTGCCGGACGTAGAAGATCATTACGCCGAGCATGAGAAGTACGGTCACCACCGCCACCGCGGAGCCCAGGCTGTACTTCGACTGGCCGAACGCGGTGATGAAGGAGTGGATGCTCAGCGTCTGGAACTCGTCCTCCGGCCGGCCGTTGCGCAGCACCCAGATCTGGGTGAAGACCTGGAAGTCCCAGATGATCGACAAGGTCGTCACGATACCGAGCAGCGGGCGCAGGATGGGCAGCGTCACCGCGCAGAACACCTGCCAGGGGTTGGCTCCGTCGACGGTCGCGGCCTCGCTGAGTTCCTTGGGCACCTGCGACATGCCGGCGAACAGCGTGATGGCCAGGAACGGCAGGGCGCCCCACACGACCACGGCGGTGATGACGATCCAGCCCTGCAACGGGTCGGCGAACCAGCTGTGGTTATGGAAGTCCACGCCCGGAATCTGGTCGATCATCCAGTTCACGACGCCGAAGTTCGCGTCGACGAGCCACAGGAACACCTGCGAGGAGACCAGGCCGGGCATCGCCCAGGCCAGCATCATGGCGACGACCATGGCGGTGCGCACCGGCCTGGCCACCCGGCGCATCAGCAGCGCGACGGCCAGACCCAGCAGGACGGAGAGGACGACGGCGACCGCGGTGAAGGCGACCGTACGCACGACGACCGACCAGAAGACGCTGTCCTGGAAGATCCTGGTGTAGTTGGCGAACCCGACCCAGGCCGGGTCCTCGCCACGGATGAGCTGCCGGTGGCCCATGGCCTGGAACGACAGCACCACCACGCGATAGAGCGGGTAGCCCAGCAGGGCGAGCAGCGCCACGACCGCGGGGGCGATCAACAGGTACGGGGTGGCCCTGTCCGCCCCGAACAGGCCCCGGCGGCGCCTGGACTCCGGCGCGACCAGATCGTCGCCACCCGCGCTCGCCACGATCAGCCCGGCCGCGGCGTCCGCACCGGTCACCGCGGCGCTCGCGGGAGCGCCAGCCGTCGGCGCCGTGGGCGTACTCCCCACCCGATCCGCGGCCGCACGCGGATCACCTCCGGTGACCACCACGTTCTCCATCGCTTGTCCTCACCGCCGCAGAGAAGAGTGACCGGTCTGGCGGGTGGCGGCATCGCCGTCACCCGCCAGACCCTACGCGGACTAGCCCTGGTTGAGCGCCGCGGTGATCTTGTCGTCCGCCGCCTTGGTGGCGTCGGCGATCGTGGCCTTGCCGGTCACGATGTCCCGCAGCATCTGCACGAGGACACCCTGCTGCTCGACGTCCGCCCAGTGCGGGGCGACCGGGACGAACCAGCTCGACTTGGCGGCGTTGGCGGCCGCGGCGTTGTCCGGCTTGGTCGCGACGACCTCGTCCATCAGGTTGGTCGCGTTCGGCAGCGCGCCCTTGGCGATCAGGCCCTTGTTGGCGGTGGAGTCGGTGAAGTACTTCAGCCACTCCTGGGCGAGTTCCTTCTGCTTGCTCTTCTCCGTGATCGCGAGGTCGGAACCGCCGAGGAAGCTCGGGATGCCCTTGCCGGCCGTCGCGCCGGGCAGCGCCACCGCGGCGACCTTGCCCTTCACCTTGGTGTCGACCATCGGCGAGTTGGGGTCGTTGGGGTCCTTGCGCTGCTGCTGCACCGCGCCGAGCTCCCAGCCGTTGCCGTACAGCATGGCGGCGTGGCCCTGGGCGAAGACCGCGTCCTGGTCGGCCTCGTCCTTCGTGACGTCACCCTTGGAGTAGTTCTTCACCAGGTCGGCCCACTTGGTGAGGCCCGCCTGCGCCTCCGGGCTGGACAGGGTGCCCGTCCACTTGCCGCCCTCGTTCTTCGCGATGGCGCCGCCCTCGTTGTAGACCCACGACATGGCGGCGTACCAGTAGGCGCCCGGCATGTAGAACGCCGCGAAGTTCTTGTCGCCGGCGTTGTCGGCCTTCAGCTTCGCGGCCGCCGCGAGCAGCTCGTCGTACGTCGTCGGGGGCTTGAGGCCCGACTTCTCGAACAGGTCCGTGCGGTAGATCAGTACCCGGGCACCGGCGTAGTACGGGGCGCAGTACTGCTTGCCCTCGAAGTCGCAGGCACCGGACAGACCGGTGAGCCAGTTCGCGGAGTTCTCGAACTTGGTCTTGTCCAGCTCGGCGAACGCACCGTCGAACACGTACTTCGACATCTGGGTGTTGCCCAGCTCGACGACGTCCGGCACGTCGCTGCCGGCCAGGGCCGTGTCGAGGTTGGTGAGCACCGTGCTCCACTGCTGGTACTCGACCTTGACGTCGCCGCCGGTCGCGGCCTTGTAGCGGGCGGTGGCGTCGTCCACGACGTTCTGCCAGCCCGACTGCGCGTCGACCATGAGCCAGACCTTGAGAGTCGTGCCCGTACCGTCGAGGGGGTTCTTGGTGGTCTCGCCGCCCTTGTCGTCGCCGCCACACGCGGCGGCACCGAAGAGCGTCGCAGCGAGAACCGCCGCGATCGCGACCTTTCGCCTCACGCCATCCTCCTTGGATGTTCTCGTCGCCCGGCGGTGTCGCCACGCGCCGTTGGGGGTTTGCGCCATGTCGGCGAGCCAAGGGGTCCCAGCGGGAACTCTTAACTCACCTTTCAGATAAGAGTCTTAACTGTTTCGGAGCAAACATCCTCCGTGACGGGCGTCTCTGTCAAGGGACCTACGCGGATAAACAAAACTGTTACATCGCTGAAGGCCGCCGAGTGCGCGGCCATTATGCCCCTGACCTGCTAAACCCCGCCCGCGCCCGCCCACCTGCACACCCGCCCGCAACGTCCCAGCACGCCCTCACACCGCCGCGCGCCGCCCGCACCCGCCCGCAACGCCGCGCGCCGCCCTCACCGCCCGCCTCCGCCCGTACCACCTCGCGCCGCCCGCACCGCCCGCAACGCCGCGCGCCGCCCGCACCACCGCGCGCCGCCCCGCACCACCGCGCGCCGCCCCGCGCCGCCCGGGCGCCTCGCGCCGACGTTTGGGTGGTTTCGCGTGCCATTCCGGGCCAGAATTCCACGCGGAACCGCCCAAACGTCGGGCCGGGAGCCGCGCGGAGGCCCGGAGACGGGGAGGCCCGGAGACGGGGAGGCCCGGAGACGGGCAGGCCCGGAGACGGGCAGGCCCGGAGACGGGCAGGCCCGGAGACGGGGAGGCCCGGAGACGGGGAGGCCCGGAGACGGGGAGGCCCGGAGACGCGGGACGCGGATGGCGCCAGGGCGGGCGACGGGCGGGGGTCAGGTGTCCGTGCGGGTGAGTTCCCAGAAGGCGACCGCCGCGGCTGCCGCGACGTTGAGGGAATCGACGCCGCGGGACATGGGGATGACGACGCGGCGGTCGCTGGCCTTCATGGCCGCCTCGGACAGGCCCGATCCCTCCGCGCCGAGCAGGAGGGCCGCGCGGTTACGCGCCTGGGCCGGTACCCGCTGGATCGGCTCCGCGTCCGGCGCCGGGGTCAGCGCGAGGACGGTGAAGCCCGCCTCGCGTACGGTGGCGAGGGCGTCCGGCCACGGGTCCAGGCGGGCGTACGGGACGGCGAACACCTCCCCCATGCTGACCCGGACGCTGCGCCGGTAGAGCGGGTCGGCGCACGACGGCGACAGCAGGACGGCGTCCATGCCGAGCGCCGCGGCCCCCCGGAAGATGGCGCCCAGGTTGGTGTGGTTGTTGACGTCCTCGAGGATCGCCACCCGGCGGGCGCCTGCCAGGACGTCGGATGCCGGTGGCAGCGGCCGGCGGTGGAAGGACGCGAGCACGCCACGGTGCACGTGGAAGCCCGTGGTGTGCTCAAGGACGGACTGGGTGCCGGCGTAGACGGGTGCTCCACCGAGGTCGAGGCCGGCGAGCTGGTCGGTGCGCTTGGTGTCGATGAGCACGGAGCGGGGCCGGTACCCGGCCCGCAGGGCGCGCCGGAGCACGAGTTCGCCCTCGGCGATGAAGAGCCCGTTGGGCGGCTCGAAACGGGTCCGCAGCGCGACGTCGGTCAGCTCGCGGTAGTCGGCCACCCGCGGGTCGCCCGGATCCGTTATCTCCTCGATCGGCACTGTCGCATCATCCCGCAGGCACGCCGGTGCCCCCGAGCCCGGGCGGGCGCGGGGGCACCGGTCGCGTGCGTCAGGCCGGTGTGGCCGGGAAGCGGCCCGTCGGCGGCTCGTCGGCCGGCGGGCTCACCGGTACGACCGACTCGGCCACGGCGGCCGCCTCGCGTGCTGCCGCGGCGGCCTCGGCGGCAGCGGCGGCGGCGGTCTCCTCGGCGGGCGTGGTGAGCTCGCCGAGAGGCTCGGCCGGGCCGGCGGACGTGACCGGGCCGGCGGTCGCCAGGCCGCCGAGGGCACCGCTGATGCCCTCCAGGGCCTTGGTCAGCTCGGCCGGCACGATCCAGATCTTGTTCGACGGGCCGGCCGCGATCTGCGGCAGGGCCTGCAGGTACTGGTACGCCAGCACTTTGGGGTCCGGGTTGGCGGTGTGGATCGAGTCGAAGACGGTCTGGATGGCCTTCGCCTGGCCCTCGGCCTGCAGGATGCGGGCCGTCCGCTCGCCCTCGGCGCGCAGGACGGCGGCCTGCTTCTCGCCCTCGGCGGTGAGGATCTGCGACTGCTTGTGGCCCTCGGCGTTGAGGATCGCCGCGCGACGGTCACGCTCGGCGCGCATCTGCTTCTCCATGGAGTCGCGGATGCTCGGCGGCGGCTCGATGGCCTTGATCTCGACGCGGGTGACCTTGACGCCCCAGCGGCCGGTGGTCTCGTCCAGCACCGTGGACAGGTGCCGGTTGACCTCCTCGCGGCTGGTCAGCGCCTTCTCCAGGTCCATGGAGCCGATGACGTTACGCAGGGTGGTGACCGTCAGCTGCTCGATGGCCTGCAGGAAGTTCGCGATCTCGTACGTCGCGCGGACCGGGTCGACGACCTTGAAGTAGAGCACGGTGTCGATCGACACGACCAGGTTGTCCGACGTGATCACGGGCTGCGGCGGGAAGCTCACCACCTGCTCGCGCATGTCGACCTTGGTGCGGATCTTGTCGAGATACGGCACCAGCACGTTGAGGCCCGGGGTGAGGGTGCGCTGGTACTTGCCCAGCCGCTCGACCACATTCATCTGCTGCTGCGGCACCACCCGGACGGACTTGGCCAGGGTGATCACCACCAGCAGGATGATCGCCGCCGCGATCAGACCCAGAACTATTTCGCCGCCGCCCACGATCATTCCTTCCACACCAGCGCCGTAGCGCCCTTGATCTCGACCACCCGGACCCGGGCGCCGGCCTCGATGACCTGCGTGGCGTCGTACGG
Organism: Luedemannella helvata; assembly: GCF_039528415.1. Classification (NCBI taxonomy): domain Bacteria; kingdom Bacillati; phylum Actinomycetota; class Actinomycetes; order Micromonosporales; family Micromonosporaceae; genus Luedemannella; species Luedemannella helvata. The sequence continues at coordinate 151,986 of NZ_BAAALS010000016.1, read as the reverse complement.
GCGCGCCGACCACAGTTCACCGCCCATCTTCACCATGCCACCAGACTGCGTCACCTGCTCGATCACGGTCGCCTCGGTGCCCTCGATCGCCTCGACGCCCATGGGCGTGCGGTCGGCGTTGCGGTGCAGGTGCCGCTTGATGACCGGCCGCACCGTGACGAGCCCGAGGACGGACACCACGGAGAAGACGATCACCTGCACGAGGAGGGGGGCGTCGAGGAACGCGGCGAGGCTGGCGCTGAGCGCACCGGCCGCCAACATGATCAACACAAAGTCAACCGTGATCAGCTCCGCCACGGCGAGCAGAATCCCAGCGACAAGCCAGATGACAGCCACGAGACGATCGTGTCACGCCGTGTCCACATCCTTCTACCCGCCGGGTGCCCGGGGGGCCGACCGGGCGCTCAAAACCGGACGCCCGGACAGTATCCGTTCAGCAAGTGTGGATCTGGACATTGCTAATGTGCGGACGCCACCGAATGAGGGGAAGGACAGGCGTGACCTTACAGCCCCAGACCGTTCAACGCGTCGACGAGATACTCGCCGGCGCACAGTCCGAGGGGCGCGTGCCTTCCCTCATCACGGGGATCGTCAGGGACGGAGAACTGGAGCATGTGAGCGGCGCGGGCGAGTTGCCCGTGCCCGACGCCGACACGCAGTACCGCATCGGTTCCATCAGCAAGTCCCTCACGGCCGCGCTGCTGCTGCGCCTGCGCGATGACGGCAAGCTGAGCCTCGAGGAGCCGCTGGACCGGCACCTGCCCGGCACGGCGCTGGGCCGGGTCACGCTGCGCCAACTGCTCGCCCACGCGGGCGGCGCCCAGCGCGAGCCGGACGGCGCCTGGTGGGAACGGTCGGTCGGCGGGGACCTGCAGGCGCTCGTGGCGGGAGTGGGCCCCGAGAAGGCGGCGTGGCCACCGTTGCGCCGCTACCACTACTCCAACCTCGCGTACGGGCTGCTGGGCGGCGTGGTCGCGAAGGTGGCCGGCGTCGACTGGTGGCCGGCCCTGCGGGAGCGGTTCCTGGAACCGCTCGGCATGGCCCGCACGACGTACCAGGCGACGCAGCCGTTCGCCCGTGGCTATCTGGTGCACCCGTGGCACGGCACGCTTCGTGAGGAGCCCCGGCACGACGGCGGCGCCATGGCGCCTGCCGGGCAGCTGTGGTCCACCGTCACCGACCTCGCCCGCTGGGCGGCGTTCCTGGTCGGGCCCGACCCGCAGCTGCTCGCCCCGGCCACGGTGCGCGAGATGGCCTCCCCCGCGATCATCGCGGACCCGGAACGCTGGAGCGCCGGGTACGGCCTGGGACTGCAGCTGTGGCGCCGCGGTGAGCGGGTGTTCGCCGGCCACACGGGCTCGATGCCGGGGTATCTGGCCATCCTCGTCACCCACCGGCCGAGCCGCACCGGCGTGGTCGCCTTCGCCAACGCGTACCGGTTGGGGGTTTCCGGCGGCATCGGCGGGCTGGGGATACGCCTGCTGGAGGCCGTCCTGGACGGCGAGCCGGCGCCACGGCCCCGGCCGTGGCGCCCGGGCGCGGCGCCGCCCAACGACATCGAGCCGTTGTGCGGCCGCTGGTGGTGGATGGGCCAGGAGTACGAGGCCCGCTGGGACGGCGAGTCCCGCGAACTCGTGCTGGCCTCGCTGGGCCCGACGCCGACCACCCCGTGGCGCTTCATCCCCCTCGGCGGCGACCGGTGGCGCTGCCGCTCCGGGGAGAACGACGGGGAATACCTGCGGGTACGCCGCAGCCGGGCCGGCACGGTGGCCGCGCTGGACATCGGGACGTGGGTGTTCACCCGCGACCCGTGGCCGGCCATGTGACGCCCTACTCCGTCACGAAGTCGATCAGGCGCTCCATCGAGTTGACCAGCGGCGTCTCCACGTCGTGCCAGTCGTTGACCGAGGCGAGCACGCGTCGCCACATGTCGGCGGGCGTCGCCACCCCGAGCGCCGCGCAGACGCCCTCCTTCCAGGGCCGGCCGGGCGGCACGACCGGCCACGCGGGGATACCGAGCCGCGCGGGCCTGACCGCCTGCCAGATGTCCACATAGGGATGTCCGGCGACAAGCACGTGCGGGGACGTCACGTTGGCCACGATGCGGGCCTCCTTGCTGCCCGCGACGAGGTGGTCGACGAGTACGCCGAGACGCCGGCCCGGCCCGGGACCGAACGCGCGCACCGCGTCGGGCAGGTCGTCCACACCGGACAGCGGCTCGACGACGACACCCTCGACGCGCAGGTCATCGCCCCAGATCCGTTCCACGAGGGCGGCGTCGTGCAGGCCCTCCACCCAGATGCGGCTGGCCCGCGCCACCCGCGCGCCCGCGCCGGGCACGGCCACCGACCCGGAGGCGGTGACGCGCGGCGCCGGGGCCCGGGTCGTCGCGGGCCGCCGCAGGGTGACGACCTGGCCGTCGAGCAGGAAGGCGGCCGGCGCCAGCGGGAACACGCGCCGCCCGCCGAAGCGGTCCTCCAGGACCACCGCGCCGGCCTCGAACCCGACCACCGCGCCGCAGAATCCCGAGTCGGGATCCTCCACCACGAGGTCGATCTCCGCGTCCACCTCCGGCACCGCGCGGCGCGGCGTTCGCGCCCCAGCGAGTACGTCGTGACCGTACCTGTCCCCTCGTCCCATAGGTGCCGACCGTAGTGCGCCACGCCGGGCGAGCGACGGCGCGCCACGCCGCCTCAGCCGACCGGTCAGGGCACTGTCCGCTCGCTCGACGAGACATGGCCAGGTCGCAGGCCGTACCCTAGCGTTCATGTCCCCCGCACGGACCGCGACCGCCGCCGCGCGCCGGTCGACCCGGCTGGTCAGCTGGGTCAGGGCGTGGCGCGCCGGCATCGTCGCGTATGACGACGTGGCTGACGAGGTCGGCGGCGACGAGGAGCACCTGGTCGCCGACGCCCCCGGCACCTGGAGTGACGTGCCGCTGCGTGAGGCGCTCAGCGTCCTCTCCCGGCTGCACCCCAACGAGATCCGGCTGGTGCTGCCGGCTCCGGGCGACCCGCGCGGGCTGCCCGGACCCGGGCCGTTCACGAGCGCCGCACTGCTCGCCGGCGAGGGGGTGATCGCCGGCCGGCTGGGCCTGGTGCCGCAGGTGCGCACGCACACCTCCGGCTCGGGCGACACGTTCGAGACCGTGGTCTGGCAGGTGTACCCGCTACCCGAGGCGCCGTGCCCGAGTGGGCACGAGCCGAGCGCCGCCGAGGCCGAGGGCGCCCTGTCGGTCGCGCTCGCGACGGCCACCGCGCAGCTCACCCGCCTCGACGTGGCGGCGTGGAAACCGGAGCTGGCGACCGCGCTCGCCGCGCTGCGACGCCCGGAGAACGGTGCCGAACTGCCCCCCGGCTACACGCCCCGCGCCCGGCGCCTGTTCGCCCGCGCGTGCGTGCTCGACCAGGTGCTCGCGCTCGCGGAGGTGGCCGCGCCCGGCGGTGCGGTCAACGGGTTCGAGATGCAGCAGCGCGACGAGGCCCTGCGCCCGCTCACGGTCGCGTGCCGCGAGGCGCTGGTCGCCGCCTGCAACTCGCCGCTCGAAGACTGACCCGGGCCGGCCCGCGTTGGCGGGCCGGCCCGGCACCCCCCTTACTCCGGTCGCCGCTCGATCGGCAGCCGCGACCGCGTCAACAGCCCCGCGCCCACCATCGCCACCGCCGGCACGACGATCGCGAGCAGCGCGACGTTGGTCCACGGAACGATGATCGGCATCGGTACGGGCGCGGGCCACCGGTCGGCGTACACCCGGTTGAGCGCGAACAGCACGGCAGCCGCCACCCCGGTGCCGGCCGCGACGCCGAGCAGGGCGCCCAGCCCGGCGATCACGCCCGACTGGCTCAGCGACAACACCCGCCGCAGGCCCGGGGAGGCGCCCACGGCCGCCAGGGTGGACAGGTCGGCCCGCCCGTCGGCGGCCGCGAGACCGGTGGCCACGCCGGCCGCGCCGAGCGCCACCACGCCGGCGATGATCGCCAGCACGAGCAGGGTCGGGTCCTCCCCGTTCGACGGGCCCCGCTCGACCGTGAGGTAGACGCGCCCGTCCACGCCGCGCACGGCGCCGTTGGCCGCGTCTATCTCGGCCTGCGTCGGCGCGCGGCCGGCCACGGCCACGACCGCGAACGGCACGACCTTGGCTCCCGCGCGCGCCGCCACCTGCGGCGACACGATCAACGTGGACAGGCCGGGGGCCGCGCTGACCGCGTACGCGGGCACGCTGAAGCGCTTCGCCTCGCCGGCGACCCCGTCCTCGCGCCAGCTGTCGACGACGAGCGTGGCGCTGCCGTCCTTGACCAGGGCGGGGCTGGTGACGACGATGCCGCCCCGCTGGAGCGTCTCGGTGGCGCGGACGAGGTCGTCCCCGCCGGCGCCCGTGACGGCGGCGACCGCCGCCCCGTCGTCGACGACCGTGCTCATCATTCCGGACGTCCACGTGCCGTCCGCCCGGTCGCACCGGTCGTCACGGGCGGCCGCCTTCTGCTCGTCGAGGGTGGGCTCGCGCTGCAGGTTCTCGTACGGGCACTGCCGCTCGGGGGGCAGCTCAGCGAAGGCGCTGAACCCGCAACGCCTGGGCGAGTCGCCGGTGGTCGCCGGCTGGTCCGCGCAGCCGAGCGACGACACCGTGAGGACCGAGGAGGTCGGCAGGTTGGCCCGCAGGGCGGCCGCGATCGCGTCCTGGTCGACGGCGCGCCGGTCGGTTCGCCCGATGTACTCGGGGCTGATCATCACCATCGCGTTCCCGTACGGCAGGGTGGGCTCGTAGCTGGCCTCGTTCTGCGCGTTGCTGCTGCCCAGAAAGACGCTCAGCGCCATGCTGCCCGCGACGGCGGCCATGACGGCCGAGATCGCCGGGGCGGCCGAGGACCGGTTGCGGCCCGTGTCGCGCAGCGCGATGCGGGGCGCGACCGGCAGCCGGCCGCCGAGCCGGGCGATGAGGCCGACCAGGGCCGGCGTGCACAGCACCAGCCCGAGCTCGCCGACCACCAGCCCGGCGAGCACGACGTTCTCGGTGGTGTCCCACGCCCCGTACGCGGCGACGGCCACGCCGACCGCCGTCATCGCGAGGCCGAGCGCGAGCCACCGCTTGCGCGAGCGGGTGACGCCCCGGCGGCCCTGCAACGCCGCGACGACCGGCTGGCGGGCGGCGACGAACGCCGGCACCAGCGCGGCCAGCAGCCCGGTGGCCACGGCGAGCGCCACGATGCCGACCAACGCCAACGGGAACACCCGGTAGCCGCCGGCGCGCGCGTGGAACAGGTACTGCTCGATGAATGGCCGGCCCGCGAAGGCGACCGCGACGCCGAGGATGAGACCGCAGACGGCGCCGACCACTCCGAGCACGATGCCGTCCGCGAGCACGATGCGCCGCACGTGCGCCCCCGTGCCGCCACTCGCGGCGACGAGGGCGAGCTGGCGCTGGCGCCGTCGGGCCCCGACCGCGAACGCCGGCCCGGCCAGCAGCGCCACCTCGAGGATGCACATGCCGGCCAGGAGCCCGCCGAGGGCAAGCTCATCGGGTTCGGGGACACCACCGCCGCCACCGCCCAGCACAGAGTCATCGATGAACGGCGGGTCCAGCAGCACCGCGCGCGAACGGACCAGGATGCCCTTCTCGTTGAGCCGCTGCACCTCGTCCCACGAGACGGCCGCGGGTGTGTCGGCGAGCCAGCGCCGTTGCCCCCACGACGGGTCCTCGTCGATCGACGGCGGCATGGCCCCCGGCGCGAAGACCAGGTGGTCGTGGAGCATGGCTGGGAACTCGACCACGCCCACGACCGTGAAGGTGCGCGTACGGTCCGCCGTGCTCACCGTGTCGCCGACGTCGGCGCCCAGCCGGTCGATCGCACTCCCGCTGACGGCGACCTCGTTCGCGGCCGCCGGGGCGCGGCCGCGCAGCAGTGCCACGTGCCCGGCATAGATGGGGTCGGTCACGTCGAGGGTGTGGGCGGTGAGGATCCCGGTCCCGGCGGCCGTGCGCATGTCGACCGACGACTCGTTCGGCTTCACGACGCGGCTGCCGGCCGGGAGCACCGCGAGGACGTCGGCGTCGGTCTTCTGCTTCGGGCCGCCCGGCGTCGACGTTTCGGAGGAGTAGCCGAGGCCGTCGGGCTCCTGCTTGATAGGGCTGTCCTCCACCCATGTCAGGACCGCGTCGGCCGCGCCCAGGTCGCGGGTCACCTCCTCCTGGGTGGTCAGCTTGAACATGTCGTACGTGACGGCGGCGGTGGTCAGCCCCGCGACCGGCAGCCCGATCATGACGGCGACGAGGGCGGTGCGCCCCTTGGCCCGCCGGGCCTCCCGCCGCGCGATCCGCAGCGCGGTCCGCCATGACGCGAGCGGGCTCACGCGGTGACGCCGGGGGTCGCGGCGAGCAGCTGCTCGGGCTGGGCGAGCGGGCCGGAGGTGTCGACGATCTCGCCGTCGCGCAGGAACACGACCCGGTCGGCCCACGCCGCGTGGCGGGGCTCGTGGGTCACGAGCATCCCGGCGGCGCCCGCGTCGACGCGGGTACGCAGCAGCCGCAGCACGCCCTCGCCGGTCTGCGAGTCGAGCGCGCCCGTCGGCTCGTCGGCGAGCACGAGCTTGCGCTGCCCGACGAGCGCGCGGGCGATGGCGACGCGCTGCTGCTGGCCGCCGGACATCTCGTCGGGGAACCGGCGGGCCAGGTCGGTGAGCCCGACCGCCTCGAGCGCGGCCATGGCGAGGTCGCGCGCCTTGCGGATGCCGACCCCGTCCAGCTCGGCCGGCAGCGCCACGTTCTCGACGGCCGTCAGGCTGGGCAGCAGGTTCAGGTGCTGGAAGACGTACCCGATGGTGCGCCGCCGCACGGCGGCGAGCTGGCGGCGGTTGCACTGGCCGAGCACCTGACCGGCGACGACGACCTCGCCGCTGGTCGGGGCGTCGAGGCCGCCGGCGAGGTTGAGCAGGGTCGACTTGCCGGACCCGGACGGGCCCATGACGGCGACGAGTTCGCCCGGGTTGACCCGCAGGGAGACGTCGCGCAGCGCCTGCACGGCGGTTTCGCCCTTGCCGTGGACGCGGTGGACGCCGCGCAGTTCGAGGACGGAGCTCATCGGGTGCCTCCGGGAATGGGGGTGGGGGTGGATTCGGCGTCAGGGGTCGGCGTCGGCGCCGCGGGGGCGGGAGAGAACCGGACGAGCGAGGCCTCGCAGTGATCGAGCCACCGCAGCTCGCCCTCGGCCTGGAAGATCATGGCGTCGAGCACGAGCCGCCAGGCCAGGTCGGCGGGGTCGTCGGCGCGGTGCCGCAGCCGGGTGTACTCCTGCAGCATGCGCATGCTGGCCGTCCGCTGGGCCTGGACGATGGCCCGCACGTCGACGCCCGGGGTGGTGATCGCCAGGGCGAGTTTGATGGTCAGCTCGTTGCGCGGCCGGTCACCGTGCTCGATCGGGGTGGCGAACCACCGGGCCAGTTCGGCCCGCCCCGCCTCGGTCGCCTCGTACGGGCGCTGGCCGGCCTCGGACTCCGGCAACGCGCGGACGAGCTCATCGCGTTCCAGGCGGGTCAGGGTCGTGTAGACCTGCCCGATGTTCAGCGGCCAGGTGCCGCCGGTGGCCTGCTCGAACTCGGCCCGTAGCTGGTAGCCGTAGCGGGGCCCGCGCTCCAGGAGCGCCAGGAGCCCATAACGCACACTCATAGATACGGAGTATGCATACCGGGTATGCGGCGGGCAACCCCGCTCAGGGTCGCCGCGGCGCCGGGCAGCACCCCAGCGGGCACTCGTCCCAGGTGGGCACCGAACCCAGCGCCGCGCGGGGCGACCCGGGCTCCAGCCGCTCCCGCACCAGATCGACGATCATGGTCACGAACCGGGGGTCCGTGCCGGGCGTCGCCGCCCGGGCGTAGGCCAGGCCCAGCTTCGCCGCCGTCGCGGCGGCCTCCGTGTCCAGGTCCCAGATCACCTCAAGGTGGTCGGAGACGAAGCCGATCGGGCTCACGACCACGCCGGCGGCGCCCGCGTCAGCCAGCGCGACCAGGTGGTCGTTGATGTCCGGCTCCAGCCATGGCGTGTGCGGGGAGCCCGACCGCGACTGCCAGACGAGGTCCCACGGCAGGTCGCCGGCCACGAGCGAGGCCGTCTCCCGCAGCTGCGCCTCGTAGCGCCGGCCCGTCGGGCCGGCGGTCGCCGCCATCGCCGTCGGGATGGAGTGCGCCGTGAACGCGATGCGCACCGGGCCGTCCGCCGCCGCGGTCACCTTCGCCAGCGCGTCGCGCAACGCGTCCGCGTGCGGTCGCACGTACCCCGGATGGTCATGGAAGTGACGGATCTTGGAGATGACCGGCGCTCCCGGGCCCACGGCCCGGCGGGCCGCCGCGATGTCGTCGAGGTACTGCCGGCAGGCCGAGTAGGAGCCGAACGCGCTCGTGACGAACGCCAGGGCGTGCCGCACCCCGTCGTCGCGCATCCGGGCGACCGTGTCGGCGAGCATCGGGTGCCAGTTGCGGTTGCCCCAGTAGATCGGCAGGTCGACGCCAGCGTCGGCGAGCGCGGGCCGCACCGCGGCGATCAGGTCGCGACACTGCTGGTTGATCGGGGAGACGCCGCCGAAGCGCCGGTAGTGCCCGGCGACCTCCGCGAGCCGCTCCGGCGGGATGCCCCGGCCGCGCGTGACGTTCTCCAGGAACGGCAGCACGTCCTCAGGCCCCTCCGGTCCACCGAACGAGAGCAGCAGGAACGCGTCGTACCCCATGGCACCCATCCTGCCCTGGCCAACGCCGCCTACCCTGGCAGGGTGTCCGCTTTCACCATCTGGCCCGAGGACGTGTCGTGGCGGCCCGTCTCCCCCAAGTTGCTGTGGCTGGAGCTGATCTCCCTCGCCGTCGCCGTGCTGTGGATCGTCGTCCCGAGCCTGGTGGTCTGGCTCTTCTGGCGGTCATGGGTGCCCCTCACGGTAGGCGCGATCGCCGTCGTGGTCGGCGTGATCCGCGCGCTGCTGCTGCCGCGCGTCGTCAAAGCCTGGGGGTACGCCGAACGCGCGGATGACCTGCTCGTACGCCATGGCCGGGTCGTACGACGGCTGTCGATCGTCCCGTACGGGCGCATGCAGTTCGTCGACGTGACGGCCGGGCCGCTTGAGCGGGCGTTCGGGCTGGCGACGGTGCAGATGCACACCGCCGCGGCGGCGAGCAACGCGCGCGTGCCCGGCCTCGATCCGCAGGAGGCCGCACGCCTGCGCGACAGGCTCACCGCCCTCGGCCACGCCCGCGCGGAGGGCCTGTGACCGCACCCGGCCCGGCTCCCGAGCCGCGGCAGCGCCTGCATCCGCTGACGCCGCTGCTGCGCAGCTTCCGGATGTTCGCGCTCGCGGTGGCCGCCATCTCGTGGCAGGGCTACAGCAACCTCGGGACGGCGCGCTGGCTGATCGCCGTGGCCGGCGTCCTCGTGGTCACGCTGACCGCCTCGCTGATCAGCTGGCTCACGACCGGCTACCACATCGTCGACCAGGAGCTACGCAGCTACGAGGGGCTGCTCAACCGGCGCGCCCGGGCGATCCCGCTGGCCCGCCTCCAGAGCGTGGAGGTGGTCCGCTCGGCGCTCGCCCGCGTGTTCGGGCTGGCTGAGCTGCGCCTTGAGGTGGTCGGCGGCGCGAAGACCGAGGCGCCGCTGGCGTTCCTCACGGTCGGGCAGGCCACCGCACTGCGCGCCCGGCTGCTCGCGGCTGCCACCGCCGCGCGCGGGACGGCGCCCGCCGCTGCCACCGCCACCGCCGCCGAGGGCGAGCCCGAGTCGGACGCCGCGCCGGTCGAGGAGCAGCTCCTGCACCGGGTCGCCAACCGCGACCTGGTCATCTCGCAGCTGCTGCGTCCACAGTGGTGGTTCGTGCCCGTAGCGGCCGTCATGCCGATCGTCTTCTTCGTGTCCGAGGGCCGGATCAGCTTCATCGGCGTCGCCAGCACACTCACCGCCGTCCTCGGCGTCCTGCTCGCACCGATCCGCACCGTGCTGGGCGACTGGGGCTTCACGGTCGCCGCGGGCGGCGACGGGTTGCGCGTCCGCCGCGGCGCGCTGGAGAAACGCAGCCAGACCGTACCCCTCGGTCGGGTGCAGGCCGTCACGGTCACCTGGCCGTGGCTGTGGCGCAGCCGCGGCTGGGTCCGCGTGAAAATGGACATCGCGGGCAGCGCGGTGAGCATCGAGGACAACGAGCGCACCGGCACGCTGTTGCCCGTGGGCACGGTGTCCGACGCCCGGCGCCTGATCACCGAGACGCTGCCCGGCTTCGAGCTCACCACGGTCAGCATCTCGCTCGCGCCACGGCGCGCCCGCTGGCTGTCGCCGCTGGCGTACCGGGTCCTCGGGTACGGGCGCACCGAGCACGCGTTCGTCGTGCAGCAGGGTCTCATCACCCGGGAGCTGACGGCCGCGTCGCTGGCCCGGGTGCAGAGCGTGCGGGTGCGCCAGGGACCGCTCGAACGCCGGCTCGGCCTGGCCAGCGTCTTCGTCGACCTGGCCGGCGGCCGGTCGGTCACCGCGTGGCACCGCGACGTCAACGAGGCCCGCGAACTCGCCAACGACCTGGCCGAGCAGGCCCGCGCCGCCCGCCGCCACTGACCCGGTGGCGGCCCTGCCCGGCCCGTTCAGATGCGCAGCGGGCCGCCGTTGCGGGCGCTGCCGTCCTTGATGGCGATGAGGTTCGCCGCCACGTACGAGATGTCGTGCTGCTGGTGCCACGGACTCGGGAAGTACGTGACCAGCCGGGAGACCTGGAAACGGCACCGCTGCTCGGGCACGAACCGGGCGAAGTCGGCGTCCGTGACGTACCAGAAGGAGTTCTCGTTGTAGAACGCCACATGCGTGGGATCCTGGAAGGCGCCGCGCCCGTCGGTGCTCGGGGTCAACGACAGCAGCATCCCGTCCGGGGCGAGCAGCCGGTACAGCTCGTTGAAGATGGCGACCTTGTCGGGGATGTGCTCCAGGAAATCCGCCGCCCGGATCACGCCCACACTGCCGTCGGGCAGGTCCAGACCCTCCGTCACGTCGGCCACGATGTCCACGCCGGGCTCGGCGTACTGGTCGACGCCGAGGTAGCCCTCCCGCTTGTTGTGCGCCGCACCCAGATCCAACGCGAGCAGGCCGCTGCGCTGCGCCCAGGCGAGCGCGTTCGCCTCGACGTGGCGGTCGTAGAGCTCCACGGTGCGCTGCTGGATGCGCGCGTTGGTCTCCGCGTCGCGCTGCGTGTTACGGGGGTGCATCCGCTGCAGGTACAGGCATTCGGGCACGTGATGAAACTCGGTGACCTGGTAGAGCCGGCACATCAGGTCCTGGTCGTCGAGGATGTCCAGCGTCTCGTCGTACCCGCCGACCTTCTCGTAGAGGTCCCTGCGGAACGCCCGCACGTGATTCGGGGCGTACCAGATGTAGCTGACGTTGTGCGGCGTCGGTGCCAGGCCGTGGGCCGCGAGCACGTCCAGGTCGCCGACGCGTTCCTCGCGGTAACGCCAGCCGGCGTGGGGGTCGAAGCGGGTGTCGTCCCGGCCGCCGGCCTCGGTGATCTGGGCGGTGTCGCTGAAGACGAAGCCCACCTGCGGGCGCTCCTCGAACACGGCGACAACCCGCTCCAGGCACTGCGGTGCCAGCACGTCGTCGTGGTCCAGCTCGACAAGCACCTCGGCCCGGGCCTGCTCGCAGGCATGGCGCTTCGCCGCGCCGACGCCGACGAGCTCGTCGCGCACGGTGACGCGTACCCGTGGATCCTGTTTTTCGGGACGCCAGCGGGCGCCCTGGTTCAGCACGATCACCCACTCCCAGTCGGGCATCGTCTGCGCCTGAAGCGACCGTAGACACTCGTCCAGGAAGCGCGGGTGGTGACTCGGCGTGAAGACGCTGACCCTCGCCATGCCCGACCCTACGGCCCGTCCGGCCGGTACTGCTCCGGCACGGAATCGCGCAGCTGCGGGTCGATCGCGAGCGCCTTGCTGAAACTGTCGCGGGCACTGTCTGTCTCGCCCTTACGCAACTGCAACAATCCCATTCGCAGGAACGTCGTGGACGCCTTGGGGTTAAGGACCACGATCTGCTTGTACAGGCGCATCGCCGCCGCGTCGTCGCGCTTGTCCTCCAGGATGATGGCCTTGTTGTACATCGCCGGCGTGAATCCGGGGTCAGCCGCCAACGCCTTGTCGTACGAGGCCACCGCCTGCGCGTTCTTCTTACGGCGCTGCTCCACCACACCCAGGTTGTACCAGGCGTACTTGTTGCTGGCGTCAACCTCCAGCAGGCTGCGAAATGTCTTCTCGGCACTGGCCAGATCGCCCTTCTGACCCTGGTCGATGCCACGCTGCAACAGCAACGCGACCCCCCGGTTCCCCGCGGCGGCGCTCTGCGGTCCCGGCGGGGCGGACACCGCCGAAGGTGAAGGGCCCGCCTCGCTGCACCCGACACAGGCGAGCATCACCGCGAGTACGACAGGAACCCTCAACTTCACCATCACGATCATCCTTCGTCTCTATTTGCCCGAGCTACAACGGTCGTCGTCGCTACCGGCGGGGTTGTCGGTGGCGGCGGCGCGATCCTTTCCGCCGAGGAGCCGCTGATACAGATCACGAAAACCCTGAAATTCGCCGGCCTGTCCGCGACGACCTGCCAGCCCCGTTGGTCACCGGTCGGGAAGTCCGAGAAGAAAATCGGCGCGGGCGACTGCGTGGTGAGAAGCTGATAACCGCCGGACAGCGCATAGTTCGGGTAGTTGCAGGACACCGAGCCAATGGGCGCCTCGTTTGCCTGGATGTCGTCGGTGATGGTGAAGAGCCTCACGGGCGACCCGCCCTGAGGCCCTTGCGAACCGGGCGCACCCTGCGAACCCGGCACACCCTGCGAACCACGCAGGCCTTGCGGGCCCTGCGACCCGGGCACGCCCTGCGAACCCGCCGCACCGACGGCACCCTGAAAACCCTGCGGGCCCTGAGACCCCGCCACACCCTGCGAGCCAGGCACGCCTTGCGAGCCCTGCGCACCCTGGAAACCCTGCGGACCCTGAGACCCCGCCACACCCTGCGAACCCGGCACACCTTGCGAGCCCGGCGCGCCCTGCGAGCCGAAGACACCCTGCGAACCGGGTGCGCCCTGCGAGCCCGGCGCACCTTGCGAACCGGGTGCGCCCACGGCGCCCTGGAAACCCTGGGGACCCTGAGACCCCGCCACACCCTGCGAACCCGGCACACCCTGCGAGCCCGGTGCGCCCTGCGAACCGGGTGCGCCCACGGAACCCTGGAAACCCTGCGGACCCTGAGACCCCGCCACACCCTGCGAGCCCGGCACTCCTTGCGAGCCCGGCGCACCTTGCGAGCCCGGCGCACCTTGCGAGCCCGGCGCACCTTGCGAACCGGGAACACCTTGCGAACCGGGTGCGCCCTGCGAGCCGAAGACACCCTGCGAACCGGGTGAGCCTTGCGAGCCGGGTGAGCCCTGCGAGCCGGGTGCACCTACGGAACCCTGGAAGCCCTGCGGACCCTGAGACCCCGCCACACCCTGCGAGCCCGGCACTCCTTGCGAGCCCGGCACACCTTGCGAGCCCGGCACACCTTGCGAACCGGGAACACCTTGCGAACCGGGTGCGCCCTGCGAGCCGAAGACACCCTGCGAACCGGGTGCGCCCTGCGAACCGGGTGAGCCCTGCGAGCCGGGTGCACCTACGGAACCCTGGAAGCCCTGCGGACCCTGAGACCCCGCCACACCCTGCGAACCCGGCACACCTTGCGAACCGGGCACACCTTGCGAACCGGGTGCGCCCTGCGAACCGAAGACACCCTGCGAACCGGGTGCGCCCTGCGAACCGGGTGAGCCTTGCGAGCCGGGTGCGCCCTGCGAACCGGGTGCGCCCTGCGAACCGGGTGAGCCCTGCGAGCCGGGTGCACCTACGGAACCCTGGAAGCCCTGCGGACCCTGAGACCCCGCCACACCCTGCGAACCCGGCACACCTTGCGAACCGGGCACACCTTGCGAACCGGGTGCGCCCTGCGAACCGAAGACACCCTGCGAACCGGGTGCGCCCTGCGAACCGGGTGAGCCCTGCGAACCGGGTGCGCCTACGGAACCCTGGAAGCCCTGCGGACCCTGAGACCCCGCCACACCCTGCGAACCCGGCACACCTTGCGAACCGGGCACACCTTGCGAACCGGGCGCGCCCTGCGAACCGGGCGCGCCCTGCGAACCGGGTGCGCCCACGGCGCCCTGGAAACCCTGCGGACCCTGAGACCCCGCCACACCCTGCGCACCCGGCACACCCTGCGAACCCGGTGCGCCCTGCGAACCCGGCACACCCGCGTCGCCCTGATAACCCTGCGAACCACGCGGGCCCTGTGCGCCCTCAACGCCCTGAAAACCTTGCGGGCCTTGGGAACCCGCGATTCCGGTTCCCGGCGGGCCGGACGGTCCTGGTGGACCGGGAGCACCTTGCGGACCTTGCACGCCGGTGCCGGGCGGGCCGGCGGGGCCGGGCGGGCCGGCCGGGCCTTGCGCACCTGGCACGCCGCTGGGCCAACACTCGCCCTTTCCATCAGGTAGGCACCCTCCGACGCCGGGCGCCCCTTGAGGACCCTGTGGACCCTGCGATCCGGGAATCCCCTGCGGGCCCTGGACGCCGGAACCGTCAAATGCGCCGCCCGCCCCTGCCTGCCAATGCTGTGGTCCCAGGTAGGCGGAGTCATCACCGCTGGCTGGCTCCTGCCAGCCCTGGGGGCCGACCGGCGCCTTCACAGCGGCCGGGACGGCGCCCGCCACGGTGGCGTCCGCGTCGGGCGCGGCGAGGACGGGCTGCGGCGCGAACCCGGTTGCCAGGACCACGGAACTGATCCCGGAGGCAACACGCACATGCACGGTACGGCGCAATGGTCGCGAATTGCCCATAAGTGCCCCCAACCCGATGGCTGATAAGCACTATATCGGACATAATGGGTAACACTCTATAAGGAGGCACGAAAATGTCTGATCAGGCGGTTACTTCTTGAAACGCTATGAGCTGCCCTTAACTCAACACTTAGAACTTATCGGGTAGGCCGTCGATCCGTGATGTGAGTCAGGCACGCTTTCCCGCCGGGCGATGTGCCGCAGGCACAACCTGCGGTTGACATCGCTCGCCTGCTCAAAGCTTCCGACGACCACGTCCGCGACGTGATCCACGCGTTCAACGAGCGGCGCTCGGCGCGTTGTACTCAAAAGTGGAACGGAATTGACCGAAAAGGGTCGATGAACCTACCGGGCGTAGACCGGGTCATCGCCCGGCGTGACCCCCGCTTCCTGGGACAACCGCTCTCTGGCGTGTCGTCGACCAAGCTGCGCGTCGACCTGCTCGACACCCAAAAGCCTGCGGCGGGTCCTGCGTGAAGGCGGCGTTACGTGGCGGCCGACCAACCCCGCCCGGCGCAAAGGAGGCGCGCCGGTCAGTCGACCGGCGCGCCAACGCGCCACGTACCACCGTGACCATGGGTTCGGCCTGGTGCGCCGACAACCGTGCCGACCTGGTCTTCCTGCTCCCCTGGCTGAACTGGATCAAAGCCTGGTTCAAAAGGGCGCCAGGAAAGGGTCAGGCACCCAGGGCGTGGTAGCCGCCATCGACGTGGACGACCTCGCCGGTCGTGGCGGGGAACCAGTCGGAGAGCAGGGCGAGGATCGCGCGCGCGGTGGGCTCCTGGTCGGTGAGGTCCCAGCCGAGCGGGGCGCGCTGCTGCCAGGACTCCTCGAACTGCTCGAAGCCGGGGATCGACTTGGCGGCCATGGTGCGCAGCGGTCCGGCGGACACCAGGTTCGACCGGATGCCCTGCTCGCCCAGGTGCAGCGCCAGGTAGCGGTTCGCCGACTCGAGGCCGGCCTTGGCGACGCCCATCCAGTCGTAGACCGGCCACGCCTTGGTCGCGTCGAAGGTCAGACCGACGATGGAGCCGCCACGGCGCATCAGTGGCAGGCACGCCATGGCGAGCGACTTGTACGAGTACGTCGAGACGTGCAGCGCGGTGGACACGTCCTCCCACGGCGCGTCCAGGAACCCGCCGCCCAGGCACGACTGCGGGGCGAAGCCGATGGAGTGCAGCACGCCGTCGAGGCCGTCGACGTGCTCGCGGACCTTGTCGGCAAGCCCGTCGAGATGCTCCGCATTCGTCACGTCCAGCTCGATCACCGGCGCCGGCTTGGGCAGGCGCTTGGCGATCCGCTCCACCAGGGACAGGCGGCCGAAACCGGTCAGCACGACCTCGGCGCCCTCGTCCTGGGCGATCTTCGCGGCGGAGAAGGCGATCGACTGGTCGGTGATGATCCCGGTGATGAGCAGTCGCTTGCCGGCGAGCAGTCCTGACACGTGAGCTCCTTTATTCGTACGTGAAATCAATGGCCCATGCCGAGGCCGCCGTCGACGGGGATGACGGCGCCCGTCACGTAGCCCGCCGCGTCGCTCGCCAGCCACGTCACCACGGACGCGACCTCCTCCGGCTCGGCGAGCCGGCCGGCCGGGATGCTCTTGAGGATCTCCTCGCGGCGCGCGTCCGTCAGGGTGGCCGTCATGTCCGTGGCGATGAAGCCGGGCGCGACGACGTTCGCGGTCACGTTGCGGGTGCCGAGCTCACGCGCGATGGACCGGGCGACGCCCACGAGGCCGGCCTTGCTGGCCGCGTAGTTGACCTGGCCGGCGCCGCCGGACAGGCCCACGACCGAGGAGATGAAGATCATGCGACCCCAGCGGCCACGCATCATCTTCGTGGACGCGCGCTTCGCGCACCGCCAGGCGCCCGTGAGATTGGTCTCCAGGACGCGGCCGAACTGCTCCTCGCTCATGCGCATGAGCAACGTGTCGTCCGTGATGCCCGCGTTGGCGACGAGCACCTCGACCGGGCCGAGCTCGTTCTCGACGGCGGTGAACGCCGCGTCGACCGCCGCAGGGTCGGTGACGTCGCAGGTCACGCCGAACACGCCGGCCGGCGCGCCGGAGCCCCGGTGCGTGATGGCGACACGGTCGCCCTGTTTGGCGAAGGCCTCCGCGATGGCCAGGCCGATCCCTCGGTTTCCACCGGTCACCAGAACGGTGCGTGCCACGCGCCCTCCCACGTCAACGTCGAATCTCCTGGTGGAGACTAGGTGTTACCGCCAAGTAAGCGATAGCACCGGTCCGGATGGTCGAACGTCCGCCCGCGTGTCGCCGAACGGTTGGGCCGTCCGACGCCAACGGGCGATCATCGCCCGCCTGCGGAACATGTACGATATCCGCGTTCCAGCCTGTGTCCACGACCGACCTTGGAGGTGATCGCTGTGCGAGATAGCGATCCTCCCAGTCGTGGCCGGGCAGGCTTTCTTCTCCGCTGAACCGCAGCACTTCCGAGGTGCGAGGCACAGCGTCGAGCGCCCGCGTCACGACACTCCCCCACGCCATTGCACACACGGCGCCGCCCACCACGCGGCGCCCACGCCCGGGAGTGCGTCAATGCGCCGCTACACCGCCCCGCTGGGGTTCACCCTCGCCGCCATCTGGGTGCTCGCCGTCTTCGTGATGGTCAGCACCCACTAGCTCGTCACAACAGCCGCGAGGTCCACAGCAACGTCATCCCCGCCGCCGCGAACGCCAACAGCAACGCGACGCCGATGAACCACTGCGCGATCTCCTGCGGCTTGGTGCGGTAGCCGATCGAGCTGCCCATGTCGGCGTACACCCGGCGCAGGGCCTCCTTCGACGCCGCCTCGTAGAACTGGCCCCGCGTCGTCTCGGCCAGTTGCTGCAGCGACACCCGGTCCACCGGTACCCGCTGGGCCTGGCCGTTGATCTCGACGATGCCCTCGTCCGTACCGAAGGCGATCGTGGACACCGGCACGTTCGCGGTCGACGCCGCGCTCGCCGCCTCCTCGATCGAGCGGCCGTACGTCCGGTAGCCGTCCGAGAGCAGCACGATGCGCGCCGGCGGGGCGCCCTGCGCCCCGTCCGCCGGTACGCCGGCGATCGCGTCGAGGCAGGTGAAGACCGCCTCGCCCGTGGCCGTGGCCTCAGCCAGCTGGAGGTTGCCGATCGCCTGGGTGACCGCCGAACGGTCCTTGGTCGGCGACACCACCACGTTGGCCGACTTGGCGAACGCCACCAGCCCGACGTTGAACGCCTCCGGCAACTGCTCCACGAATTGCTTGGCCGCCTCCTGCGCGGCGACGATGCGGTTGGGCCGCACGTCGCCCGCCTGCATGGACAGGGACACGTCGATGGCCATCATGATCGTCGCGCGCTCCAGCGGCTCCTTACGGTCCACCGACGGCTTGGCCAGCGAGATCGCCATGACCAGCAGCGCCAGCAGGAACGCCACCGCGGGCGCGTGCCTGCGCACCGGGCCGATGCCCTTGGGCGCCACCGCCCGCAGCAGGTCCACGTTGGAGAAGCGCACCGCGTACGCGCGCCGGTTTCGTTGGCGCCACACGTACACGCCCGCGAGGGCGAGGACGGGCACCACGGCGAGGAGCCACCACGGTGACAGGAATCGGATCATCGGGTGGTCCCCCTGGTTCGGGCGTGTCGGGCCGATGCCACGAACCTCACGATATCGAGCAGCCAGTCCGAGTCCGTCCGCAGCCGCAGGTGCGCCGCGCCCACCGAGCGGATCGCGCCGGCGATGGCGGCCCGCTGCGCGGCGGCACCCCGCGCGTAGTCGGCCCGCACCTTGGGATCGGCCGTCTGCACCTCGTGTACGGCGCCCGACTCCGGGTCGGCCACCATGAGCACCCCCACGTTGGGCAGCTCCAGCTCGCGCGGGTCCAGCACCTCGATGGCGAGTACGTCGTGACGAACGGCGAGTTTGCGCAGCGGGCGCCGCCAGCTCGCCGGATCGGCGAGGAAGTCCGAGATCACCACGGCCTGACCACGCCGGCGGGGTGGGCGGTTGAGCGCGTCGATGAGCTCGCCGAGGTCGGCGCGCCCGGGACGCGGTTCGGTGGTGGCCAGCACCTTGAGCAGCGCCTGCGCCTCCTTCCGGCCCGGCCGCGCGGGCATCCGGCGCAGCTCGCCGTGCGTGCCGACGACGGCTCCGATCCGGTTGCCGCCGCGTACGGTCAGGTGCGCGACGGCCGCCGCGGCGGCGACCACGAGATCGCGCTTGAGGCTGCGGGCGGTGCCGAAGTCAAGACTCGCGGACAGATCGACCGCGAGCCAGGTCTCCAGCTCCCGGTCGGCGATCGTCTGGCGTACGTGGGGTTGCGTGGTGCGGGCGGTGACCGGCCAGTCCATCCGGCGCACGTCGTCGCCGGGGCGGTATTCGCGCGACTCCCCCGGTTCGCTGCCCGGGCCGGGCAGCAGGCCCAGGTAGTCGCCCTGCAACAGGCCGTCCAGGCGTCGGGTGACCAGCAACTGCAGCCGGTTGAGGGTGGTGCGGGCGCGGTCGGCGCCCAGCGGCAGGGCGCCGGGCGGCGCGGTCCGCTGGGTGGGCGGGCGTGGCGGCACCGGACTCACTGACCCGGCCACTGCAGCTGGGGCACGTTGGCCGGGCCGCCGACCCCGGCCGGCGTTACAGGTGTCGCGTTCTGCCGGGGTGCCACCATGGGCTCGGGCACGGTGGACAGCACCCGGCCGACGATGTGGTCCGCGGACACGTCGTCGGCCAGAGCGTCGTAGCTGAGCACCAGACGGTGGCGCAGGATGTCCGGCGCGATGTCGGCGATGTCCTGCGGCAGGGCGTAGTCGCGCCCGCGCATGAGGGCCAGGGCCCGGGCGGCGCGGATGATGCCCAGCGAGGCGCGCGGGCTCGCGCCGTACTGGATGAGCTGCGCGACGTCGGGCAGGTTGTGCGCGGCCGGGTCGCGGGTGGCGAGCACGAGCCGCACGGCGTAGTCGACGAGCGCGTTGTGCACGAACACGCGGTCGGCCAGATCCTGCAGCGTCATCAGCTGGTTGCCGGTGAGGATGGGCTCGGGCCGCGGCGCACGGACGCCCATCCGGTAGACGATCTCGCGTTCCTCGACATCGCTCGGGTACCCCACCACGATCTTCAAGAGGAACCGGTCCCGTTGCGCCTCGGGCAGCGGGTAGACGCCCTCCTGCTCGATCGGGTTCTGAGTGGCCATGACCAGGAAGGGCAGCGGCACGTCGAACCGCTGGCCGCCGATCGACACATGCTGCTCCGCCATGACCTCCAGCAGCGCGGACTGCACCTTCGCGGGAGCGCGATTGATCTCGTCCGCGAGCAGGAAGTTCACGAAGACGGGGCCCAGTTCGACGTCGAACTTCTCGCTGGACTGGCGGTAGATGCGGGTGCCGATGATGTCGGCCGGCACCAGGTCGGGCGTGAACTGGATGCGGGCGAAGCTGCCGCCGACAACGGTCGCCAGCGTCTCCACGGCGAGGGTCTTGGCCACGCCGGGCACGCCCTCCAGCAGGCAGTGCCCGCGCGACAGGATCGCGACGAGCATCCGCTCGATCATGCGGTCCTGACCCACGATGACCCGTTTGACCTCGAACAGCACCCGCTCCAGCACGGTGGCGGCCTGCGCCGGGGTGAGCCCGGGCGGCGGGGTCGACTCGGGCTGCGGCTCGGGCTTCATGATCTCGGTCACAGGTCCCCCACGGCTTTCAGGTGACAGTTTCGAACGTGCACAGCGTCGCACGCACCGGCCAGCGCGTGGAGACGATGCCACACAGAGCGTGGATCCGGTCACGGAACGCCTAAGATCAACTTATCGTATATCGCCCATAGTGACGGTCATCAAGCAGCATGTCCAAGTCTGCGAGCCCGCCCGCCATTCCGGCACCAGCAACAAGCCAAATGGTCATCAGCTGCCACTGGCACGCACCCCTCACGCGGGTTAACATTTCGAGCGACGCCGGGCGGCTTCCCCCGTGGCCGCCCGGCGTCTTCATATTTTCTGTTTAGGTCGTCGGGCCGAACGCGTTCGATCGCTCCAGTGGCACACTCACGGTGATGGACCCCGACGCTCTCCTCTGCTCCGCCAAGGCCTGCCGATCGCCGGCCGTGTGGTCGCTGGCGTGGAACAACCCGAAGCTGCACGATCCCGACCGTCGCAAGGTCTGGCTGGCGTGCGACGCCCACCGCGAGTACCTCGGTAATTTTCTGTCCGCCCGGGGATTCCTGCGCGACACCACCCGGCTGCCGACGCCGTAGGCTCCCAGATATGGGAGTGAGGGTGGGTGCTCGCGCCGGCGTGGAACTGACGGTCAGCGAGGCCGATACCGCGCAGGAGCTGGGCTCCGGTGATGTGCCCGTGCTGGGCACGCCGCGCGCCCTGGCGCTGGCCGAGGCCGCGACGGTCGCGGCCACCGCGGGCGCGCTGGAGCCCGGCCTGACGACCGTTGGCACCCGGGTGGAGCTGGAACATCTCGCCCCCACCCCGGTCGGGCACACGGTGCGCGCCCTCGCGACGCTGCTGGTCGCCGAGGGGCGCGCGCTGACCTTCGAGGTGACCGTCCACGACGGAGACACGCTCGTGGCGCAGGGCCGGGTGCACCGGGTCATCGTGGACCGGCAGACGTTCGTCCAGCGGGCGACCGGAGGGTGACCCGATGACGTTCACGGAGATCGCCAACGGGGTGTACGTGCTACGGCAGCCGCTGTTCGACGTGAACGCGACCGTCGTGACGGGCGCCGAGGCGGTCATCGTGGTCGACTCCCTGTCCACCGCCCGGCAGGCCACCGAGCTGCTCGCCGCGGTGCGCCAGGTCAGCGCGGAGCCGCTGGTCCTGGTGAACACCCACCACCACTTCGACCACACCTTCGGCAACGCCACCCTGACGGCCGCGTCGCCGGGGGCGGCGATCTGGGCGCACGGGGCGGTCGCCGACGTGCTGCGCCAGCACCCGGACCGGGTGCGCCGGGAGGCGTACGACGAGTGCGTGCTCACCCATCCGGAGCTGGCCGACGAGGTGCTCGAGGTGACGGTCGCCCCGCCCGACCGGCTGGTGCAGACCGTGGCCGTGCTCGACATCGGCGGCCGCACGGTGACCCTGCGCCACCTCGGCCGCGGGCACACCGACGGCGACCTCGTGGCCCGGGTCGACGACACGGGCACGATCGTCGCCGGCGATCTCGTCGAGCAGGGCGCCCCACCGTCGTTCGATGACGCGTACCCCCTGGACTGGCCCGAGACGCTGGCCGCGCTGATCGCGGACGCCGACCCCGACGCGGCCGTTGTTCCCGGCCACGGCGCCGTGGTGGACCTCGCGTTCGTCCGCGACCAGCACACCGAGCTGACCGACCTGGCGTGGCTCATCCGCGAAGGGCATCTCGACGGCGCGCCCGCCGAGGCCGTGGCCGCCAAGGCGGCGTTCGGCCCGCAGCGGTCGCTGGTCGCGGTGCGCCGGGGCTACGCGGAGCTGGCCGGGCTCAGCTGACCCGGGTCAGCACCACCACGGGGATCTGGCGGTCGGTCTTGGTCTGGTACTCGTCGTACGCGGGCCAGATCTTCGTCATGAGCTGCCACAGCGCGGCCCGCTCGTCACCCTGGGCGGTGTGCGCGACGGCCTCGAAGACGTCGCCCTTGATCTGCACGAGCACGCGCGGGTCGGCGTCGAGGTTGTAGTACCACGCCGGGTGGTCGGGGCTGCCGCCCTTGCTGGCCACGAGCACGTAGCGGCCGTCGGCGTCCTCGCCGTAGATCAGCGGGGTGCGGCGGGCCTGCCCGGAGCGGCGGCCCGTCGTGGTGAGCAGCAGGGTCGGCACGCCCATCCACAGGTGGCCGCGCTCGCCCTCCGTCTCGACGTACTCGCGAAGGTGGTCGAGCTGCCAGCCCGGGGACGGATCGGTCGGTTGGCGCAGATCGGTCATCGGTACCTCACCTATGTCATCAGTCGTAACGGCAATTACCCAAGGTCAATGCGTGCGCGATCAGGTATATCCCTATCACAGCAGCCCGACCAGCCCCGGAACGCCGGAATTCGGCCCTGTGCCGATGACGCGGCGGTAGTAGTCTCATCGCGATGGGTGACCTAACGGCGGATCGACTGCAGGTCGGCATCGGCGCGAGTGAGCACTCCGACGGCCGGGAGGCCGGCGCGGCTGCCGCCCGGGCCGCCTGTGCCGACCTCAACGGACGCCGGCCCGACCTCGTGCTCGTCTTCGCCTCCGTGCGCTACGACCTGGCGGCCGTCCTCGCGGGCATCAACAGCGTCACCGGCGGCGCTCCGCTCGCGGGCGCGAGCAGCAGCGGTCACCTGCACGCCGGCACGCTGACCCAGCCGGGCGAGGGCCTTGCCGTGCTGGCGCTCGCCAGCACGGACTACCGCTTCGGCGTCGCGTCCGTGACCGAGGTCGGCGCCAACTCCTTCCACGCGGGGCGGGAGCTGGCGCGGGCCGCTCGCACGGCCGCCGGCACCGACCGGCTGCCGCACGAGGCGCTCCTCGTCCTCTCCGACGGCCTGACCGGCGACCAGCAGGAACTGCTCAACGGCATCCACCGGGTGACCGGCGTGGCGGTGCCCGTCGTGGGCGGCGCCGCCGGGGACGACCGGCGGCTGGCCAGGACCTACGTGATGCGCGACGGCGAGGTGTTCTCCGACGCCGCGGTCGCCGTGTGGATCGGCTCGCCGCGCCCGCTCACGGTGGTCTCCGGCCACGGCTGGCAGCCCACCGGCCTGCCGCTGCTCGTCACCGGCGTCGACGGCCCGGTCGTCCGCGAGATCAGCGGCCGGCCGGCGCTGGAGGTCTACCGGGAGCACTTCCGGTTCGACAACCCGATGTGTGAGATCCCCAGCGACCGCGACGGCGGCTACCACTCGGCGCACGCGTTCGGCCTGATCCAGCCCGACGGGCAACTGCTCATCCGGGGCGCGTTCGTCGACGACGAGGGCCAGCTGCGCACGTTCGCGCCCCTGCCCGCGTACGCGGCCGTGCAGGTGGTCTCGTGCGGCCCGGACGACCTGCTCGACGTGGGCGACGCGACGCTCGCCGACGCGCTGGACGGCGCCGACGCGAGTGTGGCCCTGGTGTTCAGCTGCGTGGCCCGCCTCGACATCCTCGCCGGGCGCAGCGCCGAGGAGGCGCAGCGGCTGCAGAAGATCGCGGGCGAGGTCCCGACCTTCGGCTTCTACACGTACGGCGAGTTCGCCCGGACCACGAGCGTCGTGGGTTACCACAACGCCACGATCGCGGCCGTGATCCTGTGAAGTTCACCATGACCTCCCCGGCGGACACCGGCGAGGGGGAACTGGGCGACCCGCAGGAACAGCTGGCGGCCGCGAACACGGCCGTCCGGGACGCATACCGCGACACCACGCGGCTCATCCGGCTGCTCACGGTCATCGGTACCCCGTCCTCGCCCGAGGACCTGATCGACCGCGCCCTGACCGTACTGTCCGACGTGTTCTCGGCCGACGTGACCGCGGTGGCCGAGGCCGCCGGCGACCGCCTGCTCGTGACCAGCTCGTGCGGCCTGCCCGAGGACGACCCCGCCTTCCACGGCGAATGGGAGCGCTGCCCGGCCGCGTCCGAGGCGCTGGCCACCGGCGAGCCGGTCGTGCGCAAGCGCCTCTGCCCGGCGGACGTGCCGCCCTCACTGCGGGGCATCGGGCTGCGCTCGGCCGTGTGGATACCGTTGTCCGCCGAGCCGGAGCAGCGCGCCGAGCTGCTGCTGCTCTACCGCCGCAGCGGCGAGCCGTTCACGGACGCCGAGCTGCAGGTGCTCACCTCCGTGGCGTACCGGATGGCCTCGGCCGTCGCGGCCCGCGAGCGCGGCGTGGCGCTGGAACGGCTGGCCCAGTCGAGCCACCGGCTGGCCCGCCACCTGGACCTTCAGCCGCTCCTCACGGACGCGGTCGACCTGCTCGTCGACCTCACCCAGACCGAGCGCGCGTGGCTCGTCATGATCACCGGCTCGGACGCCGCCCTGCGGGCCCAGCACGGGCTCACCGGCGACGAGCTGGCCAACTGGCCCCGCCCGCTCGCGCACCTGCCCGCGTGGGGCGCCGCGCTGTCCGGCACGCCGTACTGCGCCGATCCGGTGCTGTGCGTGCCGGTCATCCGCGACGGCGCGGTCGTGGCCCTGCTCGGCGCCTCCGGCAACCGGCCCCGCCTGTTCCGTCAGGACACGATCGAGGTCATCACGATCTTCGCGAGCCACCTGGGCGCGGCGATGGCCAACGCGGAGCTCTACCGGGCCCTGGCCCAGAACGAGGCCTGGCTGCGGCTGGTCACCGACGCGATCAGCGACATGATCGCCGTGGTGGACCGGCGCGGCACGTTCGTCTACGCCTCCCCGTCGCACCGGCGCGAGCTGGGCCAGGAGCCGGCCGCGCTGCTCGGCCGGTCGCTGACCGACCTCGCCCACCCGGACGACCGCGGTCCGCTCGCCACCGCGCTGGTCCAGGCCGCACGGGAACCCAAGATCGAGTACCGGCTGCGCAGCGGGCCGGACTCGTGGGTCTGGGTGGAGAGCGTGCTGCGCCCCGCCCCCGCCGACGTGTCCTCCATCGTGCTGTCCTCCCGCGTCGTCGACGATCGCAAGCGACTTGAGGAGGAGCTGCGGCTGCGGGCCACCCACGATCCGCTGACCGGACTCGCCAACCGCACGCTGGCCGGTCAGCGTCTCCACGAGGCGCTGAGCCACGGGGGCGCCACCGCCGTGGGCGTGCTCTTCTGCGACCTCGACAAGTTCAAGGCGGTCAACGACCGGCTCGGCCACGAGGCCGGCGACGAACTGCTGCAACAGGTCGCCGTCCGGCTCGCCCGCTGCGTGCGCCCCACCGATCTGCTCGCCCGCTTCGGCGGCGACGAGTTCGTGTTCGTCCTCGACGGGGTCGGCGGCCTGGCCGACATCGCCGAGGTGGGCCGGCGGGTGCAGTCCGTGCTCACCCAGCCGTTCACGTTGCGCGGGGAGCAGGTACGCGTCTCGGCCAGCGTCGGCGGCGTCCACGGCGTGCGCGGCAGCACCACCGCCAGCGCCATGCTGCGCGACGCCGACGCCGCCATGTACGCGGCGAAGGCCAAGGGCCTCGGCGAGGTCGAGGTGTTCGACGAGGTCGCCTCGCACCGCTCCCTGGACCGGCTCGACCTGCGCAACGACCTGCTCCGCGCGCTCGACGAGGGCCAGCTGCACGTCGTCTACCAGCCGGTGTTCACCCTCGACACGGACGAGGTGATCAGCTTCGAGGCACTGCTGCGCTGGGTGCACCCCACCCGCGGCCCCATCCCACCCGAGGTCTTCATCCCGCTCGCGGAGGAGACCGGCGCGATCGTGCCGATCGGCAGCTGGGTGCTCGCACAGGCCTGCCAACAGCTCGCCACGTGGCAGCTGACGCGGCCGGGCATCCACATCAGCGTCAACCTGTCCGTGGCGCAGCTGCGCGAGGAGGACCTCGCCCTGCGCACGCTGGAGACCATCAAGACCGCCGGGGTGTCGCCCGACGACGTCTGGCTTGAGGTCACGGAACACGGGTACGCCCGGGAGGACCTCGCCCAGCGTGCCGTGGCCCTGCGCGAGGCCGGGGTGCACTTCGCGCTCGACGACTTCGGCATGTCGTACTCGATCCTCAGCTACCTGCAACGCTTCCCCGCCGAGCGGCTCAAGATCGACCGTTCCTTCGTGGCCGGCATGATCGACCGGGACATCGACCGGGGCATCGTGCGCGCCATCCTCGCCATCGCCGACTCGTCCGGCCTGGACGTGGTCGCCGAGGGCATCGAGACCGAGGCCCACCGCACGGCACTACTGGACCTGGGCTGCCGGTATGGCCAGGGCTACCTGCTGGCCCGGCCCCTGCCGCCCGACGAGGCTACCGCCCTACTGCGGCGTTGAGCAGCACCGTCGCGTCCTTCCGGGAGCCGATCCGGACGAACTTCACATGCGCGTACTCCGGGTCCGCGGCGGCCGTGCGGTAACGGTCGCGGTAGGTCGTGTGCTTCACCCACGCCCACCGGATGATCGACTCCTCGGGCGCGAGCCGGAACAACCCGCTCAGCGGCTCCCGGTTGCCGTTCCACAGCACCTCCCGGGTCACCGCCCGGCGCACGGTGCGCAGGATGACCTGCCGCATCACGGTGCGCCTGGGCAGGTCGAACCAGACGACCGTGTCGGCGCGCGCCCACACCAGGTCACGAACGGCGCGGTAGTTCCCGTCGATCACCCAGCCGTCCCCGGCGGCGATCCCGGTGACCCGGGCGCGGAACTCGTCGACGGGCAGCGGCTCCCAGCCCGGCTGGTGATGGATGGCGTCGAGCTCGACGAACGGCACACCGAGCACCCCGGCGAGTCGCCGCCCGACGGTCGTCTTCCCGGACCCCGAGTTCCCCACCACCGCCACCCGCCGCACCCGGGCACTCTAGCCACCCACCGCCCCTACGTGCGCGCCGCCGGCGCGTCACACGCGCCTGCGCACCTCCCGCGCGCGCCAAAGGCACGACTTTGGCGACGCGGGCGCCCCCCCACCCCGCCAAAGACACGACTTTGGCGACCCTGGCGCGCTCCCACCCCGCCAAAGACACGACTTTGGCGACCCTGCCGCGCCCCCACGTCGCCAAAAGCACGAC
>NZ_BAAALS010000016.1:0-124440 GCF_039528415.1 Luedemannella helvata | reverse complement strand
TTGGCGGCCGCGGCACGCGCTCACCCCACCACAAGCACGACTTTGGCGACCGCGGCGCGCGCCCACCCCGCCAAAGACACGACTTTGGCGATCGCAGACGCGACCACACGCCGCCGTGCCAGCTTCGATCGGTTGCAGAAAGCGAGCCGCATGCCGCTCGCCGGAAAGCGACGCATCCGCGCCAGGGGTCGGGCGGGCCTGCGCGCAGTGGGGCGGAGGTCAGGCGTCCAGGACGGGGGCGGGGCGGATGACCAGTTCGTCGAGGGCCACGATGTCGACCAGGTCGTACGTGTCGCCGTTGAGGCGGTGGATCATCACGGTGGGCTCGCCGTCGCGCTCCACGCGCCAGAACCAGGGGACGCCGGCCTCGGCGTACTCGCGGGGTTTGATGATCCGGTCGAGGTCCTCGGAGCCGGACGAGACGACCTCGACGACGAGCAGCACGTCCTCGGGGTCGAGCCAGACGGTGCGCCCGGAGCCTTCGCGCGGGGGGACGCGCACCATGACGTCCGGGCTGCGCCCGATGCCGCCATCGTCGCGACTTGTCCGGATGCCGGAGTTGGCCAGCACTTCCCGCGCGGTGAACCTGCCCGTCATGAGCCACACGATCAGCTCCGTGACGATCGCGTTGTGGTCGTCGTCTGCCGGCGGCATGATCGTCAACGTTCCCCTGCTGAGCTCATATCTATGCTCCGGATCGGCCGCCGACAACTCAGCGACGTACTCCAGCGTGAAGGGTTGCGTCAGCACGTCGCTCAGCGTCGGTAGCATGGCCGCTCCTCCTCAGGGCACTCCCCCGATGGTAATGCCCATTTCTGAAATCACGAGACCATCGAGCCGACCACCGGTTTGGTCAAAAGGGCGGATTGCGCACGCTGTACGCCGGGATCCAGCGTGCGCGCGATGAAGATCGCGTGCCAGATGCAGAAGATCAGCACGGTCCAGACCTTGCGGCTGTGGTCCGCCTCCTCCCGCTTGTGCGCGTCGAGCAGCTGGCGGGCGTAGTTCAGGTCGAGCAGGTCGCCCGCGCCGGAGGTGGCCATGATGTGGTGCGCCCAGTCGTACATCTCGCCGCGCAGCCACACGCGGGTCGGCGTGGGGAACCCGAGCTTCTTTCGGTTGACGATCGCGGGCGGGACGACGCCCTCGAGCGCGCGACGCATGGCGAACTTCGTCTCCGTCGAGCGGGGCGGCAGCTTCAGCTCGACCGGGATGGTGGCGGCCACGTCGAAGACCTCGCGGTCGAGGAACGGCACGCGCAGTTCCAGCGAGTGCGCCATCGACATGCGGTCGGCCTTGACGAGGATGTCCCCGCGCAGCCAGGTGTAGAGGTCGACGTACTGCATCATGGTGACGTCGTCGAGGCCGGCGGCCTCGGCGTAGATCGGGTACGTGACGTCCGTGTAGCGCACCGAGGGGTCGTAGCGGCGCAGCAGCTTCTGCTTCTCCTCCTCGCTGAACATGCGCGCGTTGCCGTAGTAGCGGTCCTCCAGCCGGGTGGTGCCGCGCTCGAGGAAGCTGCGGCCCTTGACCCCCTCCGGAATGACGCGGGCCAGGCTGCGCAGCCCCTTCTGCGCCACCTCGGGCAGTCCCGTGACGGCCGACAGCGACAGCGGCTCGCGGTAGATCGTGTACCCGCCGAAGAACTCGTCCGCGCCCTCGCCGGACAGCACCACGGTGACGTGCTCGGCCGCCTTCTTGGCCACGTAGTAGAGGGGGACCAGCGCCGGGTCGGCGACCGGGTCGTCCAGGTGCCAGACGATCTTCGGCAGCGCGTCCATCATGTCCTGCGGCCCGATCTTGGTCGGGATGGTCGTGACGCCGAGGTGCCGCGCGGACTCCTGGGCCACGTCGATCTCCGAGTACCCCGGCACGTCGAACCCGACCGTGAACGTGAGGATGTTGGGGTTGAACTCGCGGGCCAGGGCCACCACGGCGGTGGAGTCGATGCCGCTGGACAGGAACGCGCCGACGGGCACGTCCGCCCGCATGTGCATGCGCACGGAGTCGCGCAGCGTCTCGCGGATGCGCCGGTAGAGCACCTCGGGCTGCGGCACGGGCCGCGGCGAGAAGACCGGCCGGTAGTAGCGGCCCGTGGCGAACTCGCCCGCGCCCGGGCGGAAGGTCAGCCACTCCCCCGAGCCCAGCCGCTGCACGCCCTGGTGCAGGGTGCCGGGCTCCGGCACGTACTGGAGGGTGAGGTAGTGGGAGAGGTTCGCGTGGTCGAGCCCCGCGTCGCCGGCGCGGGCCGCCGGCGCGAACGGCAGGAGCGCCTTCTTCTCGGACGAGAAGTAGACCCCGTCATTCGTACTGACGTAGTGCAGCGGCTTGATGCCGAACGGGTCGCGGGCGGCGAAGGCCACGCGCTCCTTGGCGTCCCAGATCACGAACGCGAACATGCCGCGCAACCTGTCGAGGATCGCCGGGCCCATGTAGTGGTAGCCCGCGACGATCACCTCGCCGTCGCCCTCGGTGTCGAACCGCGCGCCGTACTCCTGCATGAGCTGCTTGCGAAGCTCGATGTAGTTGTAGATCTCACCGTTGAAGATGAGCAGGTACCGGCCTTCGGCGTAGGGCAGCGGCTCGTGACTGGACGCCACGTCGATGATCGAGAGCCGCTTGTGCGCGAAGACGACGTCCGAACCGACCACCTCGACGCCCGTTTCGTCCGGGCCACGGTGGTGCATCGTCTCCAGCGCCTGTGCGATGACATCCCGCTGGCTGGCCGCGCCCCGGTTGTTGCTGACGAAGGTAATCAGTCCGCACATGGCGAGCATCCTTTCACGGGGTAGCCTCGATGGCGTCGAGGAGGAGGCTACGGATGAGCGACAACAAGAAGCCTGAGACGCAGGTCACTGCGGACGGTGAGCGGGGCATCCGCTCCTACGACGCCGACCTGCCGCAGAAGTACCTCGACTTCATGCGTTCCGGCTGGGCCGACGCCGCCCTCGACGTCGCCCCGCGCCCCCAGGCGCCCAACCACGCCAAGCGCCGCGCCGCCCTGTCGGCGGCCTTCCCGGGCGAGACGCTGGTCATCCCGACCGGCCGCGAACACACCCGGGCCAACGACACGACGTTCCAGTTCCGCCCCGGGACGGACTTCGTCTACCTGACCGGCGAGCACGACCCCGACGCGGTGCTGATCATGCGGCCGAACGGCGCGGGCCACGACGCCGTCCTCTACGTGCGCCCCCGTTCCCCGCGCGACACGGACGAGTTCTTCCGCAACGCCGCCTACGGGGAGCTGTGGATCGGCCGCCGGCACACGCTGGCCGAGAAGACCACCGAGCTGGGCATCGAGACCGCCGACTTCGCGGGCCTGCGCGCCGCGCTGGCCGACTGCGCGCCCGGACGCACCCGGGTCCTGCGCGGCATCGACCCGGCGGTCGACCAGGTCATCCCGGCGTACGACACGGGCAAGGCCGGCAGCCGCGACGCCGAGCTGGCCACGGTCCTGTCGGAGCTGCGCCTGGTCAAGGACGAGTGGGAGATCGCCCAGCTGCAGGACGCCATCGACGCGACCGTGCGCGGCTTCGAGGACGTGGCCCGCATCCTGCCGGCCGACCGCTCGATCAGCGAGCGCCTCATCGACGGCGTGTTCTACACCCGGGCCCGGCACGACGGCAACGACCTCGGCTACTCCTCCATCGTCGGCGGCGGGGCGCACGCGACCATCCTGCACTGGATCCGCAACACCGGCGCCACCACGCCGGGCGAGCTGCTGCTCATGGACATGGGCGTGGAGAACCGCAACCTCTACACCGCCGACGTGACGCGCACCGTGCCGGTCAGCGGCCGGTTCAGCTCCGTGCAGCGCGACGTCTACGACATCGTGTACCGGTCGCAGCAGGCCGGCATCGACGCGGTCGGCCCGGGCGTGCGGTACGAGACCGTGGCCGACGCCTGCAACAAGGTGCTCGCCGAGGGCCTGGCGGACCTGGGCCTGCTGCCCTGCTCGGTGGAGGAGGCCCTGTCGCGGGACAGCCTCGTCTACAAGCGGTGGACCCTGCACGGCTTCGGCCACATGCTCGGCCTGGACGTGCACGACTGCGCCAACGCCCGCAAGGAGAACTACCGCGACGGCAGCCTCGCCGAGGGGTACGTCCTGACGGTCGAGCCGGGCCTGTACTTCCAGGCGGAGGACGAGCTGGTCCCGGCCGAGCTGCGCGGCATCGGGGTGCGCATCGAGGACGACATCCTGGTCACCGCGACCGGCTCCCGCAACCTCTCGGCCGGCCTGCCACGCACGGCCGACGACGTCGAGACCTGGCTGGCGACCCAGCGCGAGGCGGGCCCCCGGCTGCCGGGCTGAAGGGTCAAATCGGCGACATATGCGAGCGTGGGCCGGGCGAGCCCCGAGACTCTCGACCCGGGCGGCAGAATGATCGCCGTCATATCTGACTCGGGAAGGGCCGTCGTATGTCCGGTTCCATCGTCGCCGCCGTCATCGGCGGTCTCGTCTGCCTCGTCCTGGTCATCCTGGTGATCTGGGCGCTGGCGGCGTACAACAAGCTGGTCCGCCAGCGCAATCAGGTGGAGGCCTCCTGGGCGCAGATCGACGTGCAGCTCAAGCGCCGCGTCGACCTGATCCCGAACCTGGTCGAGACCGTGAAGGGCTACGCCGCTCACGAGAAGGGCACGCTGGAGGCCGTCATCCAGGCGCGCAACTCCGCGATCGCCGTGTCCGGGCAGGGCCCGGCCGGCCGGGCCGAGGCGGAGAACATGCTCACCCAGACCCTGGGCCGGCTGTTCGCGCTCGCCGAGGCGTACCCCAACCTGAAGGCCAACGAGAACTTCGCGGCGCTGCAGAGTGAGCTGACCGGCACCGAGGACAAAATCTCGTACGCGCGCCAGTTCTACAACAGCGCCGTGCAGACCTTCAACACGACGATCCAGTCGATCCCGACGAACATCATCGCGGGCTTCGGCGGGTTCAAGGAGAAGGAGTACTTCGAGGCCACGGAGGGTGAACGCGGGCCCGTCCAGGTCCGCTTCTGACCGCCGCCGCCGCGATGGACATCCACTACCTCGACATCGCGGTCGCGGCCGGCGCGGTCGCCGCGTGGTTCGCCGCGTACGCGGTCGCGCTCCTGGTCACCAGGCCGGCGTCGGTCACCCCGGCGCCGGCCTCACAGGACCTGCCGCCGGAGCCGCCGGCGCTGGCGAGCCTGCTCGCCAACCGCTGGGAGCTGACGGAGGACGCCGCCGAGGCGACCCTGCTCGACCTCGGCGCCCGGCGCGTGCTGGAGTTCCGCCAGCCGGGCAACGACATCATGCAGACCACCATCCACGTCCGGGACCCGCAGCCCGCCGGGCTCACGGTGTACGAGCACATGGTTTTCCACCGGGTCGCCTCGCTCGCCAAGGGCGGCATGCTGCCCCTGACCGCCCTCACGTTCCGCAATGAGAGGCAGTCCGAGTCGTGGTGGAAACGGCTGCGCGCGGAGATCATCGCGGACGCGCGCAAGCGCGGGCTGTCCCGGCGCAGACTGTCGAAAGGGCTGGTGACCGCCCTCAACCTGCTGGCGGTGGGCGCCGTGCTGCCGACCGTGGTGGCCGTCTACCGGCACGCGGAGCCGGGCAGCGGCGACAGCCCGGTCGGCGCCGCGATAGGCGCGGCCATCGTGGTGTTCGGCCTGCTCTCGTACGTCGTTGGGCGCAACCACGGCGAGCGCGACACGCCGGCGGGTCGGGAGTCGGCGTCGCGCTGGCTGGGCGTGAAGGCGTGGCTGCGCGGCCACGAGTCGTTCGCCGACCTGCCGCCCGCGTCCGTGGCTGTGTGGGACCGTTACCTCGCCTACGGCGCGGCGGTCGGCGCGACCCGCGCCACGAGCGCGGCCATCGAGATGGGCATGGGCGACCACAAGCTCGTCTGGTCGCACTTCGGGGGCGTGTGGCACCGGGTGCGCATCCGGTACCCGAGGGCCTGGTGGCGCTACGGCCGGACCGCGCCGCAGATCATCATCCGGGCGCTCGTCGTGGGCGCCATCGGCATGGCGCTGCTGTGGAAGCTGAGCGGCTTCGTCGCCGAGATCGGCGCGGACCAGACCGGCGCGGTCGCGAAGGCCTTCGGCCTCGGTTCCACGATCATGTTGGTGCTCGGCGTGGTCGGCGTGACCTACGGCGCGTACATGCTCGTACGGGCCGTTATCGACCTGGCGGCGCCGGTGACGATCACCGGCGAGGCGCTCTGGCTCCGCGTGTGGAAGCAGCACCCCGGCGGCGAGAACAGCCCGCCCAAGCCGTGGCTGCACTACCTGGCCCTCGACGACGGGAAGGCCGACAGGACCCGCGCCTGGGCCCTGCCCACGCAGTTCTCCTACCGGGTCGACCCGGGCGACACGGTCACCATCGTGGTCCGGCCGTGGAGCCGGCGGGTCGGCGAACTCACGGTCGTCGAGCCCGGCCACGGGGCGCGAACCCAGGTCGCGCCCGCCGACGACAACACCGAGGCGCTCATCGCGCAGGCCATGGGCGTCGTACCGGCCCAGCGTCCCGCGACCGGCGGGGCCGGCATGGTCAGCTCGATCATCGGCGCGATGGCGGCCGGCGGCGCGCCCGTGGTCGACCTGCCGGAGATCGAGCAGCTCGTCCCGGTCGCCGACGTGAGCCGGGCGGTCGGCGCGCCGTGCGCGTACAAGGCGCTGCCGCCCGTACCGCTGATGCCCATGCGGACCGGGGAGTTCACCGGTCCGGACGGCGGGACGGTCCTGCAGGTCGTCGTCGGGGCGGGCCCGCTCGCCGCGGCGGCCGGCAAGGGTCGCGACCGCGGTACGCCGCTGCCCGGCATCGGCGACGAGGCGTACGCCCTGCGCGGCGTCGCCGTGGCCCGGCAGGGCGACATCATGGTCAGCCTCAAGCTGGACGGGCCGGCGGAGGGCACCGATCCGCGCAACCTCTACTGGCTTCTCGCGCAGGTCGTGGGGCGTCTACCGGGCAAACACCCGACAGGGACGCCCGGCGCCGTGTTGACTGAACCGTGATGGGGTAACCCGGATCGGACGGAGGTGCCGATGCGCGGACTAGTGGTCACCCCCGGGCAGGCGGGCAGCGCCCGCATCGAGGACACCCTGCCCGAGCCGCCGGGCGCCGAGGGCGAGGTGCTGGTCGAGGGCCTGCTCGTCGGCGTGTGCGGCACCGACCGGGAAATCGTCGACGGCGACTACGGGGACGCGCCGCCCGGCGCGGGCCCGCGCCTCGTGCTCGGCCACGAGTCGCTCGGCCGGGTGATCTCCGACGACTCCGGCCAGTTCGCCCCCGGCGACCTGGTGACCGCGATCGTGCGGCGCCCGGACCCCATACCGTGCCCGAGTTGCGCGGTCGACGAGTGGGACATGTGCCGCAACGGACTCTTCACGGAGTGCGGCATCAAGGAGCGGCACGGCTTCGCCCGCGAGCGCTGGCGGGTGGAGGCCGACTTCGCGATCCCGCTGGAGGCGACGCTGCACGAGGTGGGCACCCTGCTGGAGCCGGCCAGCGTGGTGGCGAAGGCCTGGGACCAGATCGAACGGGTGGGCGCGCGGTCGTTCTGGCGGCCGCGCACGGCGCTGATCACCGGGGCGGGCCCGATCGGCCTGCTGGCGGCCCTGCTGGGGGTGCAGCGCGGGCTGGACGTGCACGTCCTCGACCGCGCCGAGGAGGGCGTCAAACCCGAACTCGTACGGGCGCTGGGCGCCACGTACCACGCGCGGCCGGCCCCGGAGACCGGCCTGGCGCCCGACATCATCCTGGAGTGCACCGGGGCCGCCCCGGTCATCGTCGACACGTTCGACGTGGTCGCCCCGGGCGGCGTGGTGTGCCTCACCGGGGTGTCGTCCGGCGGTCACAACATCAACTTCGACGTCGGCGAGGCAAACCGCAACATCGTCCTGGAGAACAACGCCGTCATCGGCTCGGTGAACGCCAACCGCCGGCACTGGCAGGCCGCGGCCACCGCGATAGCGGCGGCCGATATCGGCTGGCTGCGGGCCATGATCACCCGTCGGGTGGCCCTGTCGGACTTCGCCCAAGCACTGGAGCCTATGGTCGACGATGTGAAGGTCGTTCTGGACCTCCACGCGTGAGAGCCGGCTTGACGACTTAACAAGACGGACGTACGGTTTGTTGGGCGGCGGCGGTGCGGCCGCCGCATGACTTCCGCGACTAAAGGAGTGCGACGTGGCGAGCCTCGACAGCTTCGGTGCGAAGACTCAGCTCAGCGTCGGGGGCGCGAGCTACGAGATCTACGACATCACGAAGGTCCCCGGGTCGGAACGGCTGCCGTTCAGCCTGAAGATCCTCCTGGAGAACCTGCTCCGCACCGAGGACGGGGCCAACATCACGGCCGACCACATCACGGCCCTGGGTTCCTGGGACCCCAACGCCGAGCCGAGCGTCGAGATCCAGTTCACCCCGGCCCGCGTGCTGATGCAGGACTTCACCGGCGTGCCCTGCGTGGTCGACCTCGCCACCATGCGCGAAGCCGTGCGCGACCTCGGCGGCGACGCCGCGAAGGTCAACCCGCTCGC
This sequence comes from Luedemannella helvata, assembly GCF_039528415.1. Taxonomy (NCBI): domain Bacteria; kingdom Bacillati; phylum Actinomycetota; class Actinomycetes; order Micromonosporales; family Micromonosporaceae; genus Luedemannella; species Luedemannella helvata. The sequence continues at coordinate 115,933 of NZ_BAAALS010000016.1, read as the reverse complement.
CCCCGCCGAACTGGTCATCGACCACTCCGTCATCGCCGACGTGTTCGGCCGCCCGGATGCCTTCGAGCGCAACGTCGAGATCGAGTACGGCCGCAACCGCGAGCGCTACCAGTTCCTGCGCTGGGGCCAGACCGCCTTCAACGAGTTCAAGGTCGTGCCGCCCGGCACCGGCATCGTGCACCAGGTCAACATCGAACACCTGGCCCGCGTGGTCATGCCGCGCGGCGGCGTGGCCTACCCCGACACGCTCGTGGGCACCGACTCCCACACCACCATGGTCAACGGCCTGGGCGTGCTGGGCTGGGGCGTGGGCGGCATCGAGGCCGAGGCCGCCATGCTCGGCCAGCCGGTGAGCATGCTCATCCCGCGCGTCGTCGGCTTCAAGCTCAACGGCAGCCTGCCCGACGGCGCCACCGCCACCGACCTCGTCCTCACCATCACCCAGATGCTGCGCAAGCACGGCGTGGTCGGCAAGTTCGTCGAGTTCTACGGCTCCGGCGTGGGCGCCGTGCCGCTCGCCAACCGGGCCACGATCGGCAACATGAGCCCGGAGTTCGGCTCCACCTGCGCCATCTTCCCCATCGACGGGGAGACCGTGCGCTACCTGCAGCTGACCGGGCGCTCCGCCGAGCAGGTCGCCCTCGTCGAGGCGTACGCCCGCCAGCAGGGCCTGTGGCACGACCCGGCCGCGGCCGAGCCGTCGTACTCGGAATACCTGGAGCTCGACCTCGCCACGGTCGTGCCGTCGATCGCCGGCCCCAAGCGTCCGCAGGACCGGGTGGCGCTCACGGACGCCAAGACGGCGTTCCGCTCGGCGCTGCCCGACTACGTCTCCGACGACGGGGTGGACGAGGAGATCGCGGAGAGCTTCCCCGCCTCGGACCCGCCGGCGTCGAACGCGAACGCGAGCCCGGGCCGGGCCCACAAGCCGACGCCGGTGACGATCGACGGCAACACGTTCGAGCTCGACCACGGCGCCGTGGTGATCGCCTCCATCACCTCGTGCACGAACACGTCCAACCCGCAGGTCATGGTCGGCGCGGCGCTGCTGGCCCGCAAGGCCGTCGAGCGGGGCCTGGCCGCCAAGCCCTGGGTGAAGACCACGCTGGCGCCCGGCTCCAAGGTCGTCATGGACTACTACGAGAAGGCCGGCCTGCTGCCCTACCTGGAGAAGCTCGGCTTCCACCTGGTCGGCTACGGCTGCGTGACCTGCATCGGCAACTCCGGGCCGCTGCCGGAGCAGATCTCCGCGGCCGTGCAGGCCGAGGACCTCGCCGTGGTCAGCGTGCTGTCCGGCAACCGCAACTTCGAGGGCCGGATCAACCCGGACGTGAAGATGAACTACCTGGCCTCGCCGCCACTCGTCGTCGCGTACGCCATCGCCGGCAGCATGGACATCGACCTGGCCCGCGACCCGCTGGGCGTGGACCAGAACGGCGACCCGGTCTACCTCGGCGACATCTGGCCCTCCCCGCAGGAGGTACAGGAGGTCATCGACGGGGCCGTGTCGGCGGAGATGTTCGCCAAGGGCTACTCCGACGTGTTCGCCGGCGACGAGCGCTGGCGCTCGCTGCCCACCCCGGCGGGCGACACGTTCGAGTGGGCCGCCGACTCCACGTACGTGCGCAAGCCCCCGTACTTCGAGGGCATGGCCGCCTCGCCCGCGCCCGTGTCGGACATCGCCGGCGCCCGGGTGCTCGCCAAGCTCGGCGACTCGGTCACGACCGACCACATCTCGCCGGCCGGCTCCATCAAGCCGGACTCCCCGGCGGGTCTCTACCTGTCGTCGCACGGGGTCGACCGCAAGGACTTCAACTCGTACGGGTCGCGGCGCGGCAACCACGAGGTCATGATCCGGGGCACGTTCGCCAACATCCGCCTGCGCAACCAGGTCGCGCCCGGGACGGAGGGCGGCTTCACCCGCGACTTCACGGTCGACGGGGCCCCCGTGACGACGATCTACGACGCCAGCGTCAACTACCAGGCGGCGGGCGTACCGCTGGTGATCCTCGCCGGCAAGGAGTACGGCTCCGGCTCGTCGCGCGACTGGGCCGCCAAGGGCACCGCGCTGCTGGGCGTCAAGGCCGTCATCGCCGAGTCGTACGAGCGCATCCACCGCTCGAACCTCATCGGCATGGGCGTGCTGCCGCTGCAGTTCCCGGCGGGGGCGTCGGCCACGTCGCTGGGTCTGACCGGCGAGGAGACGTTCACCATCAGCGGGGTCACCGCCCTCAACGACGGCACCACGCCGCGCACGGTCACGGTGAGCACGGACACGGGCGTCACGTTCGACGCGGTCGTCCGCATCGACACCCCCGGCGAGGCGGACTACTACCGCCACGGCGGCATCCTGCACTACGTCCTGCGCAAGATGCTGGCCGCCTGACTCCGCAAGCGGTGAACCGGATTGGTACCTGGGGATACCAATCCGGTTCACCGCTCTCAGCGCAGTCCCGCTTCCTCCGCCAGCTCCTCCGCCAACGACTCGCCGTCGGCGGTGTCCAGGCCGTGGGCGGTGAACCAGGTCGCCACGTTCATGGCGTCGCGGCGCAGGAACTCGCGCCCGCGCGGGTTGGCGATGACGTCCACGACCTGCGGCAGGTCGATCATCACGAGCCGTCCCTCGTGGACCAGCAGGTTGTACGCCGACAGGTCGCCGTGCGCCCGCCCGGTACGGGCGAGCAGCGACATGGCGTCGACGAGCTGCCGCCACAGGTCGGCCAGGTCGGCCTCGTCGCGGCGTACCTGGGCCAACCGCGGCGCGGCCGTCCCGTCGGGGTCGCCGATGAACTCCAGCAGCACCTCGGTGCCCAGGATCTGCACCGGGTACGGCACGGGTAGGCCGAGCGTCCTCAGGTCGCACAGCGCCCCGAACTCCGCAGCGGCCCACTGGCCGGCGATGGCCTGCCGGCCGAAGGAGCTGCGCGACGACATGGCCCGGTTGACGCGGGACTCGCGCACCCGGCGCCCTTCCAGGTAGCCGGAGTCGCGGTGGAACATCCGGTGCTCCGACGAGCGGTACCGCTTGGCGGCCAGCAGGCAGCGCCGGTCGGTGTCCGGCACGCCGCGTTCGACGAGCCAGACGTCGGCCTCCTTGCCCGTCTTGAGGAGGCCCCGCTCGATGTCGACGGCGGCGAGCTCGGTGACGAGCCACTCCGGGTGCGGGCGGGGGCCGCGTTCCCCCGCGGTGGACTGGTCCCAGGTCGACCAGCGGTCGCCCGTACCGGGTGTGTCGTCCTCGTCGGCGAGCCGGCGGCGGTGGCCGCGGCCCTCGAACAGCTCGGCGTCGTCGCCGAACGCGTCGTTGGACGGCTGGTAGGTGTCGTCGTCAAACTGGCGCTTACCGCGTCGACGGCTGGGCGCCTCAGAGTCGTGCATCCGCACGGTGGGATCTCCTCGATCAGGGAAGGAAGTTCCCGATCCGACCTGCGGGCGCGCGGCGGCGGCGAGCGGTCAGGCGATCGGGAGCAGGGCAGGCGGCATCGGCCGCGCAACAGGCGCGTACATCGAGGTCAGCCTCCCTTCCCTCACCGGGCACCGGCGCGTCGTGCGACGCGGGCGGTGCGGACAGCGGCCATCATTGCCGAGCATCGCGGCGCACGCAACCGGATTACCGACCCGGGTGGCTTCACCGTACGAGACATCCATCACGCATCATGGAGCCGTGGCCGCGGTCTCCCATTCCCCCGATGCCGCTGACCACGTTGGCGAGGACCAGTGGTGGCTGCCGGTCGCCGATCCGGAGGGGGTCGCCGCCGTGAGCCGGGCCGCCGCCTCGGTCGCCAGCGCCCTGCGGCTGCCGGAGGCGCGCATCGCGGCCGTGGCCGAGGTCGCCGCCGAGGTGGCGGGCCAACTGCTGCGCCGCACGGTTACCGGTTGGGTGCTCGTCCGCACCCTGCGGGCCGGCCTGGAGCGCGGCGTGGGTGTCGTCGGCCTGGCGTCCGCCGACGCGCCGTCGGGGATCGGCCAGCCGGGCCACAACCTGGCCCTTGACCTCCCGGGCGCCAGCCACGTCGACGGGTACGCCTGGCCGGGTGCCGGCGTGGTCCTGACGGCCGCGCTGTGGCCGGGCCCGGCCACCGAACCGTGGGCCGACGGCCTGACCTCGCCCATTCCCGGCGAGGAGATCAGCGGCGACCGGTGGGCGGTCCGCGAGCTGGACGGGCGCCGGCAGGTGATGCTCTGCGACGGGCTGGGCCACGGGGCCGCCGCCGCGACGGCCAGCCGCGCCGCCATCGAGGCGTTCCTGGTCGCGCCCGTGTCCGGTCCGCGCGCCGCCGTGGACCACATCCACAGATCGTTGGCGAGTACGCGCGGCGGCGTCGTCGCCGTCGCGGAACTGAACCTGCGCCGGGGCCTGCTGCGGTATTCCGGCATCGGCAACATCGCCGGCTGGGTGGTGGAGCCGGAGTCCCGCCACGGCATGGTGTCCGTGCCCGGCATCGTGGGCCACCAGCGCCGCGACATCCGCGAGTTCGAGTACCCGATCACGCCGGCCACGGTCGTGGTGATGCACTCGGACGGCCTGGATGACGGCTGGGACCTGTCGCACTACCCGGGCCTGCTGGAGCGCTCGCCGCTCGTGGTGGCCGCGACGCTGCTGCGCGACGCCCGTACCGGTCGTGACGATGCCTGCGTCGTCGTGGCCCGACCCTAGTTTTAACAAGCCGTACGTACGGATTGCAAAAGTCCGGCTCGCCTGTCACGATCGACTTGTGCCCAGGGTGAGTCAGGACCAACTCGACGCCCGCCGCCAGGAGATCCTCTCCGGCGCCCGGGCCTGCTTCGCCCGTTATGGCTACGAGGGTGCCACGGTGCGGCGCCTCGAGGAGCAGATCGGCCTGTCCCGGGGCGCGATCTTCCACCACTTCCGCGACAAGGACTCGCTGTTCCTGGCCGTGGCGGAGGACGACGTCACCACGATGGTCGAGACGGTCGCCCGCAACGGCCTCGTCCAGGTCATGCGCGACCTGCTCGACCGTGCCGGCGAGACCGACGTGGCCGGCTGGCTCGGCACCCAGTTGGAGGTCTCTCGCCGGCTGCGCACGGACGCCGAGTTCGCCACCCGCTGGGCGGCCCGCTCGGCCGCCATCGCCGCGGCCACCCGCGAGCGCCTGCAACGCCAGCACGACGCGGGCGCCCTGCGCGACGACGTACCGGTGACCGTGCTGGCCCAGTTCCTGGAGCTGGCGTACGACGGGCTCGTCCTGCACCTGGCTGACGGCCGTCCGGTCGCCGACCTGCACCGCGTCCTCGATGTCGTCGAAGCCGCCGTCCGCCGCTGAAACAGGATGGTGTAGATCTACCATCGCGGGTAGCTTTACACCATGGCACTCAATATCAAGGACGCGGAGACCGAGGCGTTGGCGGCTGAGGTGGCGGCCATGACGGGTGAGAACAAAACCCGGGCCATCAATGTCGCGTTGCGGGAACGCAAGGCTCGCCTCCTCGTCGAACGCACCGCGCGGGAGAGACGCCAGCGGCTGCTCCGGTTCCTGAGCGACGAGGCGTGGCCGCAGGTCCCCGCCGAACTCCTCGGCAGCGCACCGAGCAAGGCCGAGCGGGAACGCATCCTGGGCTACGGTCCGGAGGGCGTGTGATCGTCGACAGTTCGGCCCTGTGCGCGATCCTGCTTCGGGAGCCCGGCTGGGAATCGTTGTTGGAACACGTCGTGATGAGCGGGAGCGACGCGCGCGTGGGCGCCCCGACTCTCACGGAGACCGGGATCGTTCTGTCCGCTCGCCTCGGCCCGCAGGGCAAAACCCTCCTGGCCCGCTTCGTGCAGGAGAGCCGGCTCCAGGCTGTTCCTTTCACCGACGAGCACTGGTCTGTCGCGACCGACGCGTTCCTCCGGTTCGGAAAGGGACGCCATCCCGCCAGCCTCAACTTCGGCGACTGCCTGACATACGCCGTTGCCCGCCTGGCCGCGGAGCCCCTGCTCTGTGTCGGCGACGACTTCGCGCGGACGGATCTCGCCGTCATCGCGGCCTGATGCGGCCCGCCACGGGTCGCGGCGCCGCCGGGACGGCGCCGCGACCGCTGAGCTGTGGTGCGTTACGCGGCAGACAGGCTGAAGCGCGTCTTCTCGGGGTCGATTCCGAGGATGCGGGCCGACACGAGCGTGCCGACGGCCGGCGAGCCGTCGCCGACGAGCAGTCCGTCGAACCCGTCGACCTCGACGAACGCGCCGAACGGCGCGACTGACGTCACGCGGCCCTGCACGACGTCGCCGACATGGTGGCGGGCCTGGAAGTCCGCCCAGCTGATCTGAGGCATGCGATCACCTCCTCCCCTCACGCGCATGCGTCATGACCTGTACGCGGTTCACCGCGGGCGGACCACGGACGCGCAGGAGGAGAGAAAACTGCCCCGGACGGCCGCGAGCGCGCGGCGCCGGACGGGCAGTCAAACGACGGCCGGGTCACCGATCTGTGCAGGGCCCAAGGCCCACCCGGCAGTCATGACACCGACGCTATCAGGTGTCTCCATCGGACCAAAACGGTCTTCCACTGCGCTTGCACGAGATTTACACATTGGCGGGACCACCTCGTCGTCGACCGCCACGCGCAAGTGATCATGCCTGCTCTTGCCCAGTCCTTCGATCGACGCCGCCGCCGTGCAGATACGCTGTGCCGCCCTCACGGAGCGCCGTGAGCGCCCCGTGCACGCGGAGCAGAACATAGGGCCGAAGGCGATCTCGCGCCGCACCCAGCTCACAAAACTCGTGATTGTCCAGTTCGCCATCGGCAAGGGTGATCCGTGCGATGTCCCCGCCGGACAGAACGCCCCCGTCAAAGATGAACATCAAGCTGTCGTCCCAGGGCCCGTGTGGCGGAACCCAGTCAACGGCGAGCAGTCGACCGCCCCGCCAGTCGAGGCCGAGTTCCTCCAACACCTCCCGCCGAGCGGCGTCGATAGGCGGCTCATTCGCCTCCGCCATTCCGCCGGGAAGATCCCAGTCCGGCTTGTACCGGGGGTTGACCAGCAGGATGCGACCTTCGTCGTCGCGGAAGATGACGTCGGCGCCGACGCGCTTGCGCGGCTGCGTACGGTTTCCCTCCGCCAGATAGGCCTGGTACGCGGCGGGGTCGCGCTCGTACAGCGGGGCGTCCGTGCTCATGTCACCAGCCGACCGCATGTGGGCAGGCTGACGTGCGAGGGGTGTCCGCGACCGTTCGCCATCAGAAGAAAAAGGTCACAGTCCCATCGCGACAGCCAAGTCGTTGGCGGCTTTCCGGTGTGGTGCGGGCTTCTCGCGCAGGTCGAGCACGATCTGTCGGGCATAGCTGTTGTAGCGGATCGTCTCCGGTGCCGCCGCCAGCGCCTCGTTGAGTACCCGTAGGGTCTGCGTTTCCTTCTTGGTCCCCAGGTGTAGGCCGCGTGCTACCTCGATGAGGTGCCTCGCCCGGCGTGGCCGCGACGCGATCGTGTCCGGCGGGACGCGGTCAGCCTGCCGTACCGCTTCGCCGTGCTGGCACAGTTCGACGGCCACGCTCACGCGGTAGAACCCGACCACCGGTTGGCTGAACCACGTACGGCTGTGCCGGTAGCCGGCCGGCAGCCGGTCTGCCAGCCGCCCTGCCTCGTCGAGGTGCCGCCACGCCACGCCTTGTTCCCCGGCCCGCGCTGCGGTCAGTGCGGCAACGGTGTGCAGCGACCCGGCCATGGCCACGAGGTCGGTACCGCCGTGGCGATCCAGCCACACCTCGACATCGCGCAGCGCGTCGAGGTTAACGGCCATGGCGGCGTCCCAATCGCCGCTGTCGCGCAGCGCCTCGACCAGGAACCACGCCGCCAAGCCGATGGCCTGCGGGTCACCGGAGTCGACCGCCAAGGTCATCGCTCGGTCGGTCAGCCGCCACAGCACATCGGCCGCTGGTTGGTAGGCGACGAACATCTGCGCGAGTCCGAGAACGTCCGCGTATATCGCCTGCGCTCGCTGCCGGTCGGAACCCTCGTACGCCCGCGCCGCGTGGCGCGCCTCGCGGATGAGGTCGGGCAACAGGCGCCCGATCACGGTGCGGTGCTCGCCCGCGCCGTGCCGGGCCCGCCACGCGTCCGACACCCGGGCCGCCAGGTCGCGAAGGTCGGTCGGCGGGTTCTCGCCGACGGCCACGTACTCGTTGAGCGCCGCGCGCACCTGAGGCAACGCCGCGTGGGCCGGTCCGGTCAGAGCGTGGATCTGTTCCTCGTGCTCACCGACCAGGTCGGCCAGCGGCACGCGCAGCGCTATCGAGATCTTGTCGAGCATCCCAAGGCGCGGGGTCAGCATGCGGCCTTTCTCTACGGCTTTCACCCATTCGGGTGACCGGCCGATGAGTCCACCGAGTACGGCGCGCGTCTTGCCCGCACGTTCCCGGTGCATCTGTATGCGCTGTCCGACGGTCAGTTGCGGGTGCGGATCCGACATGCTCCCAGGGTAGGACGGCAACCAATGATGCGCGATGCCTGGAATGATCGCGTCGCACCGTAGGGGTAGGTTTCCTACCCCTTGCGGCCTGCGCAAACTCTTAACCTTCCGTACCACGGGTGCGATGGTCGGCGCCGGCGTGACCCGGCCGTCGCGCCCGACCAGCACAACGCCGCGTGGAGGTTGACAGTTCATGCACGATCCGACGGCGCAAGTGGGCGCCCGCGCGACGCGGCACTGGTCACCGTTCGTCGAGCATTCGCCCGACGTCTCACCCGGCCAGCCGAGGGTGTGAGCCTGGTGCCACTCATCGAACCTGGCACAGTGTTGACGATCGCGGAGCGGGACTACCTCTACGGGGCCGGTCCCATTCGGCTTCGGGTCGACGTGCCCGTACCGGCACACCCGAATCTCGAATGGGTGACCGTTCACGGCACTCGCCTGCTCGCCGACGGCAGGCAGACGCACCGCGTCTCGGTCCTGGTACGGGTGGCCGCGATTGCCGGTCGCCAGTGAGCGGTGACTTCTACCTCTCGGGCCTCTTGCGGTGTTGTGGCGCGCCGATGTGGTGCGTGACGCGCGCGGCGACGAGGCGCTACCGCTGCGGCGTGTGCGGGCAGGGCTTGGACGCGCTCGCGGCCGAGGTCGAGGTGTGGGAACTCGCCCGCACGCGGATTCCCACGCTCGGGAACGCCCACACGCCGTACGACGAACGCGCGCGGCCACTCGCGAGCGCGCTGCGGGCCATCGACGTGGCCCGCAGCAGTTTCGGCCACAGGTTCGTCCTGACGGCAGCGTGACGGGTTCGATGTCTCTGCTCCCGGCAGGGCGTTACAGCGGATCTCCGTCCTCAACGACCGCCGAACCGTCCGATGGCGACATGGCGCCCTCCAGTGCCAAGGCAACCGCCTCGAACTCGGCGAGCGCCGCGGTGAGGTCCTCGACGATTTCCCTTGCGATGATCTCGGGCGCCGGGAGGTTGTCCATGTCCTCCAGCGACTTATCGCGCAACCAGGTGATGTCAAGGTTGACCTTGTCGCGGGCGATCAGGTCGTCGTAGGTGAAGGACTTGAACCGCTCGGTTTCAACCCGTTCGGAGCGCGGCTTTCCGGGCAGATAGCAGGAGACGAAGTCGTCGAGGTGCTGGCGGCGCAGCGGGTTCTGCTTGAGCGTGAAGTGCTGGTTGGTGCGCAGGTCGTAGATCCACAACCGGTCGGTCCATGGCCGTTCGGCGGCCGGCTTCTTGTCGAAGAACAACACGTTGGCCTTGACGCCTTGGGCGTAGAAGATGCCGGTGGGCAGCCGCAGCATCGTGTGCAGATCGAAGTCCCGCAGCATCCGGCGTCGCAGCGTCTCTCCGGCGCCGCCCTCGAACAGCACATTGTCGGGCAGGACCACCGCCGCCCGGCCGTTGATGTCCAGGATCGTAGCGATGTGCTGAAGGAAGTTCAGCTGCTTGTTCGCGGTCGTGACCACGAAGTCCTGCCGCTCGATCTCCCGGTCCTCTCGGGCCTCGCGGCCATCCGCGCCGACCATCGTCAGCGACGACTTGCGGCCAAACGGCGGATTTGAAAGTACGACGGAGTAGCGCTTGCGCGGGTCGGCGATCAGCGCGTCCTTGCCCTCGATCAGGCTCTCGCCCGTGGGTGTGCCGATGCCGTGCAGGAGCAGGTTCATCGCGGCCAGCCGGGCGGTGCCGTCGACCAATTCCACGCCGTGAACGAAGTGGTCGCGCAGGTGGGTGCGTTCCGTAGGCGTGAGGGTCTCCGCGTGACGCGAGGCGTGTTCGTGTGCGGCGAGCAGGAAGCCGCCCGTGCCGGCTGCCGGGTCGACAACCGTGTCCCGCACAGTCGGCTGGATGCAGTCGACCATCGCCTGGATCACGGCCCTGGGCGTGAAGTACTGCCCGGCACCGGACTTGATGTCCTCCGCGCCCTTGGACAACAGTTCCTCGTACGCGTCGCCCTTGATGTCGGTGCCGGTCGCCGACCAGTTCTCCTTGTCGATCAGGTCGACGATGAGCCGCTTGAGCTTGGCCGCGTCCTGGATACGGTTCTGCGCCTTGCGATAGATCGTGCCGAGGGTGCCCGGCTGGCGAGCCAACTCCTCAAGGATGTGACGGTAGGTGACCTCAAGGTCGTCGCCCTCTGCATCGAGCAGCCGCTGCCACGAGCAGTTCGCCGGAACGATCCGCTCCGGCTTCAGCGGCCGGGTCTCTCGCTCGTGCGCCATCTTCAGGAACAGGAGGTACGTCAGCTGCTCGGTGTATTCAATCGTGCCGACGCCATCGTCCCGCAACACATTGCAGTACGACCACAGCTTGTCTACCAGCCGCCTTGCGTCAGACACCCGCCATCTCCCCAACCAGATCCATGTCGCTAGCCCGACCCGTCAACCGCCCCGAAAATGCAGTAGCAAGCAATGCAGAGCGGAGAGCCGCCGCTTTCCGTTGAACATGCTCCAGGTCACTATTTAGCCGGTTCAATGCACCCAAATTCTTGTCCATTCGCACGAGGACTTCCTGTTGGATTTCAAGCGGCGGCAAAGGAAGCCTCAGGTCGCGAATCTGCGGGGCGTTGATTTGAGGAACGTTCGATCCGTCGGCTAGCCGACTCAGGTCGATCCCTTGGAGCCAATGCCAAAGGAACTCGGCGTGAACTCGCTCAGAGGGCTCCAGCCCCATTGTGTTTAGGTCATATGCCGCTTCCGCCTGTAGGATTCGCTTCTTATTCGTGGCGATTGCTCCTCCTCTCTTGGGAAGCAGAACCGTGCCGGGCGTTCGGACGTGAAGGCCCAACAACGTAGCGTCAGATTTCCGCACGTAGAATCGCGCCGTGGACATGAACCGACCATCGGATAAATTCATGTCGCCCACCTTGTAGAAGGGAATGCAATCTTCCTGGGCGGTCGATACGAGCCGATCAGTGAGGCCTTTAGGGGTTTGGCCGTTGGCGATTCGTGCTACGTCAAGCAGCGAAGCAACCTGCCATTGTTGGTCCTCTGCCCGGACGGCGAAGACCTGTTGCCAGAGGCTTCTCTTAAGTCCTACTGTCTTGAGTTGGTTCGAGTCGCAGTTGCCGCTAGCGGCGTCTAGGCGGGAGAGGTAGTCTTCGAGGATATCGACAATCCGCCGCTGCTCACCCAGCGGTGGAATTGCCAGTGGCATAGCCTGAAGCGAAGTCTGGGAGATATTGCGCATACCTGATTTGACTCCTGTGGAGACGTTGCTCAGGTATCGTCGCGAATTCGGCGCGCTTAATGCGTACCAGAGCCACCGCGGATCAACGTTGCTGCTTGGATGGAGCCGTAGGCTCTTATCGCTTAGTAGGAGACGTGGTCGACATTCACCTACAAGGACCGAAGCGCCTACGTATTCACGTGTATTGGCCCTACTAAGAATGAGATCGCCCGGCCTGATTTCTGCCGATGTAGAGAATTGGGTCCCTTTGGGGACTGCCTTGTTTTCATACTCGTGGAACGTTCCGTAGGTCATGGCGCTGACCTTGATTATGCCCCACTCGTCAGGTTCGGCTTGTCTTGGCTCCCCGGAGAACGACCTTCCTGCTTCGATCCGGTCGAGGACATCTCCGAGAACGACGCGCTTCCAATCTGATGGAAAGCTGCTCACGCGGTTAGCTCCGTGTTGAGTTGATCGATCAGGTGGCTAGCCGCAGGGCCGAGGTCGCGGAGGGCGCCGTCGATGCCGCCACGTTCGGTGAAGGGGGCGTTGTCGAGGTCGTCGGGGCTGATGCCCGCCGATGCGGCAATCACTTCGACCATGCGGTCCAGCCACCACCTTTCTGTGTCGCTGAAGGTCACGCCGGCCTGCTGCTGTTGAAGCAGCCAGCCCGCGTAGCGTTCGCGGACCCGGTCGGCGTAGGGCACCAGTTGGTCATCCTGCCCGATGGTGTACCGGATCAACGAGACGAGGTCGGTGAGGGTGTGCCGGTCGCTGTGGCGGACGAGGCCGACCTCGACGGCTTCGTACGCCTTCCAGATCAGGTCGATGGTCCAGTTGCGGGGCGGGCGTTGGATACGGTCGGCGAGTTCCTTGATGTCGGCGAAGCTGATCTGTCGCTGGCGGGCTTCGGCGAGTAGCTGGATGGCGGTGATCTCGTCGCGGTGCTCGTCGAGATACGCCCGCCAGGACTCGACGATCGAGCGTGCGCGGGAGGTGTCGACCACGCCGAAGGCGTCCTCAAGGGTGTCGACGCTGACCTCGTCGATGATCCGGTCGTGAGCCCGGCGCAGTTCCAGGATCCGTTGCCGCAACTGCGGGTTCGCGGCGATCGGGCGTACCGCTGAATCAAGCAGGCCTTGGACGGCGGCCGCAGGATCCGCGGACCCGGCGGTGACGCGGGCCTGGGTGTCCGGGTCGACAGCGTCGACCAGGCCCCGGACGATGTCGCGGACCGACCCGCCGGCGACCTTGTCGAGTTCGATGCGCTCGTCCGAGGTGAGCTGCAACTCCAGCGCGGACAGCCGGGAGGCGAGGGTGGCGGTCTCGGCCTCGGTGAGGGTGAGCGTGGCGGCCTTGTCGAGCAGTTGCTTGAGCGACGCGCTCTTCTCCCGGTTCAGGGGCGGGTCGACGAACTCATGCTCGGTGACGCCGATGGCGTCGACGATGACGAACCGGGTCTTCTCGGTCGCGTCGGGAGTGACGGCCTGGAAGTCGGCTGCGGCGATGGTGCGCGCGCCACGGCCCTTCATCTGTTCGAAGTACGCCGCCGAACGCACGTCGCGCATGAAGAACACGCACTCCAACGGCTTGACGTCGGTACCGGTGGCGATCATGTCGACGGTGACGGCGATGCGCAGGCTCGCCGACGTACGAAACGCCTGCAGTTGGCCCTTGGGGTCACGCGCACTGTAGGTGATCTTCGCGGCGAAGTCGTTGCCCTTGCCGAACACCTCGCGCACGGTGATGACGACCTCCTCGGCGTGCGCGTCGTCCTTGCAGAAGATCAGCGTCTTCGGCACGGTGGTCCGGCCGGGGAAGATCTCGGTGAACAGCTTGTCGCGGAACGTTTCCAGTACCAGGCGGATCTGCGACTTGGCGGTGACCGCCCGGTCGAGCTGCTTGTGGGTGTACTCCAGATCCTCGTCAAGCCGCTCCAGGCGTTGCACGCGGGTGCGGCGGTCCACCTTCGGCACGACCGTGCCGGCGTCAATCGTCGAGCCCTGCTCGCTGATGCGGGTCTTGATCCGGTACAGGTCGAAGTCAACGTTGACACCGTCGGCGACCGACTGCGGATACGTGTACTCCGACACCAGGTTCTGCCGGAAGAAGCCGAACGTCTGCTTGCCCGGGGTGGCGGTCAACCCGACGATGTGGGCGTCGAAATACTCCAGCACACCGCGCCACACCCCGTAGATCGAGCGGTGCGCCTCGTCCACGATCACCAGGTCGAACATCTCCGGCGGCAGGGCCGCGTTGTAGGCGACGGTCACCGGGGCGTCGGGGACGAAACCGTCCAGGCCGGGGTCGTCCCCCTCGGGGGCGGCGTCACCGGATAGCACTTTGTAGACCCGCTGAATCGTGGAGATCACCACGTTGGAGCTGCCCAGCATGCCGGCGCTGGCGAGCTTGTCGACGTTGTACAACTCGGTGAACCGGCGACCGTCATCGGGCGTGCGGTAGTTCTGGAACTCCGCCAGCGTCTGGTCGGCCAGGTTGTTGCGGTCGACCAGGAACAGCACGCGGGTGAAGCCACCGTGCTTGAGCAGCCGGTACGACCCGGTCACCGCGGTATAGGTCTTGCCGGCGCCGGTGGCCATCTGCACCAGCGACCGGTCGAACCGCTGCTCCGCGAGGGACTTCTCGACCCCTTTGATCGCCGCGATCTGGGCCGGCCGCAGCAAAGTCGTGTCCAGCGGTGGCATGTGGCACACCTTCGCCCGCCACGTCGGCCGCGCGGGATCGGCGTCGGCGTCGCGGATGGTGCGGGCCAAGGTGCCCGGCTGCGGAAACGCGAAGACCCGCCGCGCCCTCGGCTGCGGATCGTAGCCGTTGGTGAAGTGCGTTTCCGAGCCGCTGGCCTCAAAGACGAAAGGCAACCGCCCGTCGTGGGTCAAAGCCTTGAGACGTACGACCGGCGGAAGCCCTTCGGCATACCTCGCGGACTGCCACTCCACCCCCGATAGCGGCGTGCCCTGCGGCTTGGCCTCGATCACCCCGACGACCCGCTGATCGACGTAGAGCAGGTAATCCGCCCGACCGTGCCCGGCCGCCATGATCATCTCGCGGACAGCGACGCCTTGACCGGCGAACAGATTCAGATCGGCGCGGTCCTGCACTGCCCAGCCGGCGTCCCGGAGCTGTCGATCGATCAGCGCCCGTGCCCGCTGCTCAGCCTGGAAACGGGGAGCGTCTGTCGCGTTACCCACGACAATCGATGCTAAAGGAACGAGAACATCGCACGATCGTCCAACGGTCACTAACCAGAGCTTGTCGGTTACCCAGGCTGACCCTTACGACAGCAGAAAGGTCATGTCCCCGGCCACGTCGATCACCGCACTCGGCGTGTGGCCCCGCGGCACGTCGGTAACGTGTTTGCCCGCTCAATGGCGGGCTGACAGGGTACGGGTGTGGTGTTCATTCAACGGGAGACGGCCGCGCAGGCCGGGGCGGTGCGGGACGTGACCGCCGCCGCGTTCGCGCGGCCGGAGGCGCCCGGCGCTGTGCCGGAGGCCGTTTTGGTGGACGAGTTGCGGGCCACTGATGCCTGGCTGCCCGCGTTGTCCCTGGTCGCGGTGGTCAACAGCGACGTGGTCGGACACGTGGTGTGCACCCGCGCGTCGCTGGCTGGCGCGCCCGTGCTCGGCCTCGGGCCGCTGAGCGTGCACCCCGACCACCAGCGGCGCGGGGTCGGCTCGGCGCTCGTGCACGCCGTGCTCGGGGCCGCGGACGCCCTGGACGAGCCGATCGTCGTGCTGCTCGGCAACCCGGACTACTACGGGAGGTTCGGGTTCCGGCTCGCCGGCGAGTACGGCATTATGCCGCCCGTACCCGGATGGGCGCCGCACTTCCAAGCGCGGACATTGAGTGCCTACACGGCCGACCTGCGCGGCGAGTTCGCCTACGCGGAGCCGTTCAGCCGGGTGTGATAGTTGCGGCACTCGCCGACAATGGGGGCACCCTCCCGGAAGGAACCCGGCCGTGGCCACCACCCTTCACGTGCCCGTCATCGCCGCCCCCGGCGACACCTGGGGAATCAGCGGTCCCGACTTCCTGAAGTTCTACGCCATCGCGGCCGGCGTGCTCGTCGTGGGCACGCTCGTCTACCGGCTGGCCAACCGCGTGAGCGGCGGCAGCGACCGGCTCGCCACCCCGGTCGAGGTGGCCTACCTGCGCGGCGGCGCGCCGCTCGCCGTCACCGCCGCGATGGCCGCGCTGCGGGCCGCCGGTGCGATCGGCTCGGCCGCGGGCGGCGTGCTCACCACCACCGGCCCGTACCCGTCGGACGGCTCGCGCCTGGACTGGGCCGTCTACGACGCGGCGTCGCGCCAGGTCCGCCAGCGCGACCTGCTCACCGACAGCGGCGTCACGCGCGCGCTCGATGAGGTCCGCGAAGGTCTCGACCAGGCCGGTTGGCGGCGTTCGGAGGCCGACCGGGCGCGCCTGCGCATGGGCGGCATCCTCACCCTCCTGCTGGCCGGGCTGGGTGTGGCCCGCATCATCGCGGGCGTGCGCAATGACCGGCCGGTGGGTTATCTGATCCTGCTGACGGCCGGGTTGGTCGTCGTCGGGATCATCCTCGTGGCCACCGTCTGGGAGCGCACCGCGTCAGGCAACCGCGCGATCGCCAAGGCGACCAGCCGCAACCGGCACCTGTCCCCCAGCCAGCAGCCGTCGTGGACCACCTACGGGGCCGCCGGGGCGGCCATGGGCGTGGCCCTGTTCGGCGCGAGCGCGTTGTGGGCCGCCGACCCGGCCTTCGCGCAGGAGGCCGAGATCCAGCGCGAGTTGGGGACGGCGGGCAGCTCGACCGCCGGCACCTCGGGCTGCGGCGGTGGCAGCACCGCCGGTGCCGACGGCTGCGGGGGCGGCGGTGGCGGCTGTGGAGGCGGCGGGTGCGGGGGATGATCACCGACGAGTACGGGGTCGGGATCGGCTGGCGACCTGAGATCGCGGGGTTCGTGGCCGACCTACCGGGCCTGCGGTTCGTCGAGGTGGTCGCCGAGTCCCTGCACCATCCCGCGAAACACCTGCCCGAAGGGCTCCGCGAGCTGCGCGGGCGGGGCGTCGCCGTGGTGCCGCACGGGGTGCGACTGGGTCTCGGCGGCGCCGACCCGGTCGACCCGGCCCGCGTCCGGCACCTCGCCGAGTGCGCCGCCGCTCTCGGCTCCCCGATGGTGAGCGAACATGTGGCGTTCGTGCGGGCCGCCGGCGTCGAGGTGGGTCACCTGCTGCCCGTGCCACGCACCCGCGACGGCCTGGCGGCCATGGTGGACAACGTCCACCGTACGCAGGCCGAGCTGCCCGTACCGCTGGCTCTCGAACCGGTGGCCGCCCTGTTCGACTGGCCGGACGCCGAGCTGGACGAGGCCGACTTCCTGACCGAGCTGCTCGACCGCACGGGCGCGCTCCTGCTGCTCGACATCGCCAACGTGTACGCCAACGCCCGCAACCGCGGCGGCGACCCGCTCGACCTGCTCGACCGGCTGCCGTTGGAGCGCGTCGCGTACGTGCACGTCGCCGGCGGCGCCGAGCACGACGGCCGCTACCACGACACGCACACCGACCCGGTGCCCGCCGAGGTGATCGACCTGGTCGCCCAGCTGTGCGCCCGGTGCCGCCCGCCGGCGCTGATGCTGGAGCGCGACGGCCACTACCCGCCCGCCGACCAGTTGCGCGCCGAGCTGGACGCGATCGCCCGGGCCGCCGGCCGCCCGGCCGTTACGGCATGAGCGAGCGCCAGCGAGCGAATCATCAGCTCAGCTTGAGCTCATGCCGGCGCCGGAGCGCAGCGGAGGTGACGGCATGAGCCGCGAGGACCTCGCCGGGGCCCAGGCCGCGTTGGTGGCGGCGCTGGTCACGGGGGCGCCGGCGCCGCCGGGGTTCGACCAGGACGGCGTACGGGCGGCAGCGGCGGCCCTGCTGCGTAAGCGGGCGGGCGAGGTGGCCGCGGCGTGGCCCGTACTCGCGGCGTCCTTTGGTCCCCGGTGGACGGTGACGTTCGCGCGGTGGGCGACCACCCGGCCGACGCGCGGGTCGCTGCGCGACGGGTTCGACCTGGCCCGCCACCTGCGGGCGGGCGGCGCCCTGGGGGCGGGCGCGCTGGAGGAGCTGGCGACGCGGGAGGCCCAGTGGCGCTACCGGGACGGGGGCGAGGCGCGGCGGCGGCGCCTGCCGGCGGTGCGCCGGGTGCGCGGCGCCACGGTGGCGCAGGCCTTCGGCCGGGTGTGGGTCAGGCGCGCGAAACGGCCGCGCGCACGATCGTGAGCGCGTCGCCGTAGCGTTCCAGCAGTGCGGCCTGCTCCTCGTCGGTCAGCTGGTCGGAACTCAGCTGCACCGAGCACGTCACCGGGTCGGTGACGACCGCGAACGAGATCGAGGTCGCGCGCGGGCTCCAGCGGCGCGCGGTCAGTTCGTTGGCGATCCCGGTGAGCTCCCGCAGGGAGCGGGTACAGACGGTCACGAGGTGCGACTGGCCGCCCGCGTACCGGTCGACGATCGGGCGCCACGGCCCCGGGTCGATGCCCGGATTGAGCGCCACGATGACGACGCCGCGCCGCTCCACGCCCAGGCCGACGAACACGTCCGGGCGGCTGGCCACCAGGTCGGCGAGGTCGGTGGGGCGGCTGATGTCGATGCTCGGCTCGGGTGCCTTGGCGGCCGCGTCCGGCGGGCGGACCGCGGCCACGCGCGGCGCGGTGTCCTCGGTCGCGGCGGAAGCGTCGAGGGCGCGGGGTCGGCCGCACGCGGCCAGCGCCGCCGCGACGACGCACGCGCCGGCCGCGATGATGGCCACCGCCCGGACCGTGGCCGCGCCGCGCTCGCTCATGGGACCTCCCGAGCTAGTACGTGGTGACGCTGACGCCCAGGTGCGCCTGGATCGACGAGACCCGCTCGCCGTACAGGACGCTCGAGCCCTGCATACCGATGATCATCCCCCGGATGACCGCGGCGGAGCTGCCCGACTCCACGTAGAGCGGGCCGCCGGAGTCGCCCTTGCTGACGATCGTGGCGCCGGGCTTCTCGGCCCGGATGACGCCCGGCGTGCAGCCGTCACTGTCGCACAGTGTCGCCGATGTCGAGGTGACCCGGATGCCGCAGACCGCCCGGGTCACGTACCCGCTCGCGCAGAGGTACGAGTTCACCGACGGGTCGGCGTACCCGCTGATGTACCGGCTGGTGCTGCGCGGGTCGGTGTAGATGCGTGAGTCGAAGTCCTCCGTCGCCGACTCGATGCGCATCATGTCGTAGGTCGGGTAGCCGGAGCCGCCCGCCGTCTTGCCGACGTACTCCGTACCGGAGTAGACGCTGGCGCCGTTGGCGAAGCAGTGGTCGGCCGTCACCTGGCCGTAGTAGCCGTTGCGCTTGACCGTGAAGCCGGACGTGCAGAACCGGTCGCCCTTCGCGCCGATGGCCGCCGCCCCGTAGTGGGGCTCGCCGTCGGTCGTGCGCGACGTGCGCGCCACGCCGCCGTAGTCGACGCGTACCCGGTCGCCGAAGCGCTCGGTCAGCGCGTCGCCGGCCGCCGTGGCCGCGGGGTCGAAGGTGACCTCGACGGTCGCGGTCGCCGGGTCGACCGCGAAGGTGAAGCTCGCCTCGCCGGCACTGGCGGACCAGTCGCGGGCGCGCAGGGTCTGCGTGACCTCCAGCAGCTCGTCGGCCGTGTGACAGGCGGCCACGACCTCGACGTCGAGCAGCGGCACCGCGATGGTGACCTCCAGCTGGCTCTCGGCCTGCGCCTTCGTCAGCGCGTCGCCGCGCAGCGAGCTGGTCGACTCGTCGACCCTGCGGCTGCGGTCGCGCAGGACGGTCGCGCCCCGCTCGTGCGCCAGGCGGGCCCGGTTCTTGAGCTCGGCGCGCACCGTGTCCAGGTTGGCGCGGCCGGCATCGACGACGTAGACCACCTGGTGCGAGGCGTGGTCGACCGTGGCGCCGATGAGGCCCTCGCGCAGCGTCGCGTCCGGGTCGGCTTTGGCGTCGTCGCCGAACAGCTGCTCGGCTCCGGCGTTCAGCTGGGCGACGGCGGCCTGGGGCCCGGGGTCGGCGATCCAGTTGACGGCCTCCGGCGCGGTGGCGGCGCTGGTGGTCGGCGCGGCGCTCTCCGCGCCGGCGGCGGGGGCGGGCTCGTCCGTCACGGTCGCGGCGTCGGTCGGCTCAGCGGCCGTCGGCCCGGCCACGTCGGTCGGGGCGGGTGTCGCGGCCGGCCCCGGAGTGCCGCAGGCATCGGCCGCGCCCGGCGAGTTCGGCAGTACGACGACGACGGCGGCGACCACCGTGGTCACGACGATGGACAGCGTCAGTGTCAGCGGCCTGGGGCGCGCCCGTCGGGGAAGGGACAACGACCTCGACGCCGGGGCCACCTGGCGCTCCTCCCGTTGCGGGCCGGGGAACGGCGAGAAGCATAGCCATATGTCAATGCACGCGCAATGTCGGTTATGAGGCGTCTACGCTGAGTAGCTGGTCAGTCCCCGTACTCGCGGTCGCGCGCGACCAGCACCACGGGCTCGGGGTCCGCGCCCGCGTCGGCGAACGGGCGCGGGGAGTCGGCGACGGCGAACTGGGTGTGGTACAGCTCGGCGTAGAGGCCGCCCGCCGCCACCAGCTCGTCGTGCGTGCCGCGCTCGACGATGCGGCCGTTGTCGAGCACGAGCAGCTGGTCGGCGTCGCGCACGGTCGACAGGCGGTGGGCGATCACGAGCGCGGTGCGCCCCGTGAGCGCCTCCGTCAGCGCGCGCTGCACGGCGGCCTCCGACTCCGAGTCCAGGTGTGCGGTCGCCTCGTCGAGGATGACGATGCTCGGCCCCTTGAGCAGGAGGCGGGCGATGGCGATGCGCTGCTTCTCGCCGCCGGAGAACCGGTAGCCCCGCTCCCCCACGACCGTGTCGAGCCCGTCGGGCAGGCTCCGCACGAGCGGGCCCACCTGGGCACGGTCCAGCGCCGTCCACAGCTCGTCGTCCGTGGCGTCCGGCTTCGCGTACCGCAGGTTCTCGGCGATCGTCTCGTGGAACAGGTGCGAGTCCTGGGTGACCACACCGATGGTGTCCCGCAGCGAGGACAGCGACGCGTCGCGCACGTCGACGTCGCCGACGAGCACGGCGCCCTCCGTGACGTCGTACACCCGGGGCACCAGCATCGCCGTGGTGGACTTGCCGGCACCGGACGGGCCGACGAGCGCCACCATCTGCCCGGGCTCGACCGTGAACGACACCCCGCGCAGCACCGGCTCGGACACGGTGCGGTCCAGGGACGCGACGTCCTCCAGCGAGGCCAGCGACACCTCGGCGGCCGACGGGTACCGGAACGACACGTCCCGGAACTCGACCCGGGCGCTGCCGGGCGGGATCGGCGTCGGGTCGGGCTTCTCGGAGATGGCCGGGGGCAGGTCGAGCACCTCGAACACCCGCTGGAAGCTGACCAGGGCCGACAGGACGTTCACCCGGACGTTGGACAGGGCGGTGATCGGGCCGTAGAGCCGGGCCAGCAGCAGCGCCAGGGTGACGACCGTGCCGGGGGTCACCGTGCCGCGCACGGCCAGCCAGCCGCCCAGGCCGTACGTCAACGCGGTGGCCAGCGACGCGATGAGCATCATCGCGGCGAAGAAGGTGGTGCTGTACATCGCCTGCTGCACGCCGATGTCGCGCACCCGGGCGGCCCGGGCGGCGAACCGGTCGGCCTCCATGCCGGGGCGCCCGAACAGCTTCACCAGCAGGGCGCCCGCGACGCCGAACCGCTCGGTCATGGTGGCGTTCATCTTCGCGTCGAGCTGGTAGGACTCCTTGGTGATGTCGGCCAGCCGGCGGCCGACCGTGCGCGCGGGCAGCAGGAACGCCGGCACGAGCAGCAGCGACAGCAGCGTCACCTGCCAGGACAGGGTGAACATGACGCCGGCCGTGAGCACCAGCGAGATGAGGTTGCCCACCGTGCCCGACAGTGTCGAGGTGAAGGCCTGCTGGGCGCCCAGCACGTCGTTGTTGAGCCGGCTGACGAGCGCGCCCGTCTGCGTACGCGTGAAGAACTGCAGCGGCATGCGCTGCACGTGGTCGTACACCTGGGTGCGCAGGTGGAAGATGATGCCCTCGCCGATGCGCGAGGAGAAGAACCGCTGCACCAGGGTCAGCGCCGTGTCCACGACCGCCAGCCCTGCGATGAGCAGCGACAGCCGGACCACCTCGCCGGCGGCGTCGGGCCCCCCGGCCGTGATCGCGTTGATCACCCAGCCGGCGAGCACGGGCGTCGCCACGGCCACGCCGGAGGCGAGCACCACGGCGCCGAGGAAGATCAGAATCGAGGTGCGGTACGGCTGGGCGAACCGCAGCACGCGCAGCGCCGTCTGCCGGTCGACGGTCTTGTTGCCCAGCTCCTTCTCGCGGCGGTAGGACCGCAGCATGCCCCAGGCAGAGCCCGAGCCCATCGGATGCCCCACGGGCCACCTCCATCTCCCCGTACCGGGCCGGCCCTTCGACCCTAGGCCCCACGCCCGACAACCTCGGCGGGGCCGGTGAGACTTCCGGTGTTCGCCCTCAGCGCAACGCGGACCCCGGCTACTCCCCGAGCCCGGCCAGGTCGCGGATGCGGCGCACCTGGGCGGCCCGCTCGGCCGCCTCCTGGGCCGGGTAGCCGCGCTCGCTCGCGGCGGCCAGCAGGGCCTTGATCTCGATGACGGCGTCGCGGGGGGCCGCGATCACCCGGGCCACGAGGTCGTTCACGGTCGCGTCCAGCTCGGCGCCGCCGACGACCTGATTGGCCAGGCCCATGGCGTACGCCTCGGCAGCGGGCACCCGGCGCCCGGTCACGCAGAGGTCCAGCGCCCGGGCGTAGCCGACGAGTTCGACGAGCCGCTTCGTGCCGCCGAGGTCGGGAACCAGGCCGAGGGTCACCTCGGCCATGGTGAACTGCGCGTCGTCGGTCAGGACGCGCAGGTCGCAGGCGAGGGCGAGTTGGAAGCCCGCGCCGATGGCGTGGCCCTGCACGGCGGCGACGGTGATGAGGTCGGGCCGGCGCAGCCAGCCGAAGGCCTCCTGGTAGCCGGCGATGATCTGCTCGGCCACGGCCGGGTCCGCCTCCGCGATGCGCTGGAAGGTGGGCTGCCCGTCGCCGGCCCCGCCGCTCACGGCGGCCAGGTCGAGGCCGGCCGAGAAGGCGCGCCCTTCGCCGCGCACAACGACGATCCGGACGTCCCCGGGCAGCTCACGGCCGATCTCGCGGAGACGTTCCCACGTTGCCGGCGTCTGGGCGTTGAGGACGTGGGGCCGGCACAACGTCACCGTCGCAACCGGCCCACCACGGTCCACGCGAACCCCTGGATCAGTCACCGGGACTCCCGGGGGGTTGAGCTCATCATGGGCGGAACACTACGCCCGGGGACTCACGCCGCCTTCTTGCGCCGACGCGCGCCGCCGCGCTGCCGCAGCTGAACGCCCGACTCGGTCAGGACCCGGTGCACGAACCCGTACGAGCGGCCGGTCGAAGCCGCCAGGGCCCGGATGCTCTCGCCCGCCGTGTACCGCTTGACCAGGTCCTTGGCGAGCGTGGTGCGCTCGGCCCCGACAATTCGGCGGCCTTTCTCGGTGCTGGTGGTGGTGCCGGTGGCTGCCATCTCGAATTCCTCACGTCCTACAGTGAGCGGTTTTTACGAAACACCACTGCCTGTTGAGCGATGTTCCCGGTCTCACCTATTAGACCGTCTTTGACGATCATGCGCTAGACATCGTTTCGATGCCAACCGACACGCACGGATGTGTCGGGTACCCGATACCGTGCGTAGATGTGACACGCAGTCATGCTGGCGCCACCCACGGCATCGGGATCCGCGAGCGCACCGAACCCCTAACAGCGCCGTGACCTGCCGATATGGATCGCTATTGCGCCAGCCGGGCACAACCATGCGACCGTCGCTGTGCGTACGAGGGCGCATCTCCATACCGTGAACGCGCCATTTTCGGGGCGGAATCGATTGTCACTCGGTCTGGCTACGCCGCTCGCCCCGTTCGTGGCCTCGCGGCGCTATTCGGCGCCATGCGCGGGCGCGAGAACGACGCCGCCCGGTTCGCACGCGCGCCGTTCCGCGCGTACCCGCGATCGGCGACGGCGCGCCCATTTTTTCTGGCGTAGTGCACTCGCTGTTGTCGATGGAGCTGCCGGATTCACTCGTTCGCTGGGATTGGCGGGCGACTACCTGACAGCCCTCCCCTAATGTGGGTAACGACCCGGCCGGTTACGCCAGCTCGACGAGTTCCAGGAGGTCGTCGCTCCAGGCGTCCTCGTCGCCGTCCGGGAGGAGGATCGCGCGGTCGGGCTTGAGGGCCTGGACCGCGCCCGGGTCGTGGGTCACGAGCACGATGGCGCCCGGGTAGCGGGCGATCGCGTCGAGCACCTGCTCCCGGCTGATCGGGTCGAGGTTGTTCGTCGGCTCGTCGAGCAGCAGGACGTTGGCGCCCGAGCAGACCAGCTGCGCGAGCGCGAGCCGGGTCTTCTCACCGCCGGACAGCACGCCCGCCGGTTTGTCCACGTCATCGCCCGTGAACAGGAACGCGCCCAGGATCTTGCGCAGGTCCGTGTCCGTCAGCGCGTCCGCGCCGGCCGTCGACGCGGCCGAGCGCATGTGCTCCAGGATGGTCCGCTCGACGTCGAGGGTCTCGTGCTCCTGGGCGTAGTAGCCCAGCCGCAGCCCGTGCCCGGGAATGACCTCGCCGGTGTCGGGCTCGAGGATGCCGGCGAGCATGCGCAGCAGGGTGGTCTTGCCGGCGCCGTTGAGACCGAGGATCGCCACCCGCGAGCCGCGGTCGACCGCCACGTCCACGTCGCAGAAGATCTCCAGGCTGCCGTACGACTTGGACAGTCCCTTGGCGGTGAGCGGGGTCTTGCCGCACGCGGCCGGCGTCGGGAACCGCACCTTCACGACCTTGTCGCTGGTGCGCTCCTCCTCCAGCCCCGACAGCAGCCGCTCGGCGCGGCGGGCCATGTTCTGCGCGGCGACCGTCTTCGTGGCCTTGGCGCGCATCTTGTCGGCCTGCGCCATGAGCGCGCCGGCCTTCTTCTCGGCGTTGGCGCGCTCCCGGCGGCGGCGCCGCTCGTCGGTCTCGCGTTGCTCCAGGTAGGTCTTCCAGCCGACGTTGTAGACGTCGACGACGCTGCGGTTCGCGTCGAGGTACCAGACCTTGTTCACCACGGCGTCGAGCAGGTCGACGTCGTGGGAGATGACGATGAGCCCGCCCTTGTGGCCCGACAGGAAGCCGCGCAGCCAGGTGATGGAGTCGCCGTCGAGGTGGTTGGTGGGCTCGTCGAGCAGCAGGATGCCGCCGCCGGTGGCGGCCGCGTCGCGGAACAGGATGCGGGCCAGTTCGATGCGGCGGCGCTGGCCGCCCGAGAGCGTGCCGATGGTCTGCGCGAGCACCCGGTCGGGCAGGCCCAGGTTGGCGCAGATGCGGGCGGCCTCGGCCTCGGCCGCGTAGCCGCCCAGCCCCGCGAACTGGTCCTCCAGCGCGCCGTAGCGACGCACCAGCTTGTCGGTGGGGTCGTCGGCGAGCTTCGCCTCGACCTGCTTCATCTCGGCGAGCAGCACGTCGAGGCCACGCGCGGACAGCACCCGGTCGCGGGCGGTCACGTTCAGGTCGCCGGTGCGCGGGTCCTGTGGCAGGTAGCCCACGGGCCCGCGGCTCTCCACGGCGCCCGCGTGCGGGGTGCCCTCGCCGGCGAGGACCTTCAGCGTCGTCGTCTTGCCGGCGCCGTTGCGCCCGACCAGGCCGATGCGGTCGCCGGGCTGCACGCGCAGGTTGGTCTCGCCCAGCAGGATGCGGGCGCCGGCCCGCAGTTCCAGGCCAGTGGCAGTGATCATTTCAGGGGACTCGCTCTCGAGTGCGTCACGACCGACTACGGACAGACGGAAGCACCGCCCGGCGCTCATCTCTCTCAGCGGCCGGCCGGTGCGGAGCGGTCAGTCTTCGCAGCGCAGCACGAGGCAAGTGTAGCCGGCCGGATAGTCAAGATCACGACCGGTTAACAAACCAATATCATCGGGTACTGGCTCAGAGCGTCAGAACTACTGTGAGCCAACGCACAAGCGACCCTTCGGAGAGGTGCCATGGAGCTGAACGAGAACGCTGAGGCCGATACCAGTCAGGTCACTGACCGGCGGGGCAGCGGCGGCGGCGGACTCGCCGGCCTGCCCATCCCGATCGGCGGGCTCGGCGGCGGCATCGGCGGCCTGGTCGTCCTCGCGCTGCTCGTGCTGGGCGGATTCATGGGCGGCAACGCCCTGTTCGGCGACGACGGCGGCGGCGACAACGGCGACCTGGAGCAGACCTGTTCGACGGCCAACCCCGACCGGCTGAAGAACACCGACTGCCGCAACCTGCTGTACATCAACTCGATCCAGGCCTACTGGAAGGACGCGCTCCCCGAGACGCTCGGCCAGCAGTACGAGATGTCCGACACCGTGTTCTTCTCCCAGGCGGTCAGCACGGCCTGCGGCAACGCCGACAGCGGCGTCGGGCCGTTCTACTGCCCGGAGGACAACCTCATCTACATCGACCTGAGCTTCTACAACGAGCTGGCCAGCCGCTTCGGCGCGGACGGCGAGTTCGCCCAACCGTACGTGCTGGCCCACGAGTACGGTCACCACATCCAGGACATCCTCGGCACCGAGGCGGACGTGCGCCGGCAGATGGAGCGCGACCCGGGCAACGCCAACGCGCTGTCGGTGAAGCTGGAACTGCAGGCCGACTGCTACGCCGGCGTGTGGGCCAAGCACGCGACCGAGACGAAGTCCGGCAACGGCGTGGCGATCTTCAAGTCGATCACGCAGGCCGACATCGACCAGGCGCTGGAGGCGGCCGCCGCGATCGGCGACGACGCGATCCAGAAGAAGATGGGCGGCGGCGTCGACGAGTCGAAGTTCACCCACGGCTCCTCGGCCCAGCGCAAGCAGTGGTTCTCCACGGGCTACAGCACCGGCGACCCGAAGGCGTGCAACACGTTCACGAGCTGACCCCGCAACCCCTGCCTCCGGCAAGGTGCGCACATGGGCCTGCGAGGCCGCCCAAAGTGCGCACCTTGCCGTTGTCGTAGGCGTCGTGGCCGTCAGGGGCCGGTGCCGGCGGAGCGGTCGTCGATGAGGATCGGCACCGCGCGGGCGCGGCGGGCGGCCTCGCGGAGCACGACCAGGCGGGGTTCCGGCACGTCGAGCAGGCGAGGTGAGCGCAGCGCGGCGACCGGGGCCAGGCGGGGATCGGCCAGCACCGCGTCCACGGCCCGCCGGTCGCCGCCCGTCACCACCGCGGCCAGCTCCACCGCGACCGGGACGAGCAGCCGAAGAACCAGGTCGGCCGCATCCCCGGCCGCCGCCTTGGCCTGGTTGTCGCGGCGGCGCGCGAAGCGCTGCTGCGACCACCCGCCGGCGGCCGTACGCCCCTGCACGTAGTGGCTGTCCACCTTGGAGACTTCCAGCTCCTCGCCCAGGGCCACGCCGACCGCCACGGCGCCCTTGCGCGCCAGCAGCAGGCCCACCCGGCGCACCACCGCCGCCCCGGCGACCAGGTCGTCGAGGTCGGCGGGCACCGGCGCCCCGGGCGGCGGGTGCAGCACGGCCGTCGAGCCGTCCGGGGCCGCGAGCCGCACCGCGTACTCCTCAACGGTCTGCACCGGCGTGCCGTGGCGCTCGGCGAACGTGGCGAGCCAGCGCAGCAGCCGGGCCGGGTCGACCTCGACCCAGCGCGGCCCGCCCGCCTGCCGCCCGCTCATCCGGTCAGCGCCGCCAGGGCGAGGTCGACATCGGCCGGGGTGTTGTAGACGTGGAACGAGGCGCGCACCCGGCCCGCGCGGACGGCCGCGCGCACGCCCGCCGCGGCGAGGCGCTGCTCCGCGCCGGGCACGTCCACGGTCACGATGGCGCTGTCGCCGGGCGGCAGGCCCAGCCCGGCCAGGAAGCGGTTGGCCAGCGCCACGTTGTGCTCGTGGATCGCGGCGACCCCGAGTTGCTCGACGACCTCGAGCGCGGGCGCCGTGCCGACCCACGCCTGCCACGCCGGGGAGATGTCGAACCGGCGGGCGGTCGTGGCCAGGCGCATCGGCGGGCCGTAGTAGGAGGCGTGCACGTCCTCGCCCGCGTACCAGCCGGCGGCCAGCGGCCGGAACCGGTCGCGGACCTGCGGGCTGAGGTAGGCGAACGCCGTCCCGCGCGGGGACATGAGCCACTTGTACGCCCCGACGACCACCACATCGGCGAGCCCGGCGTCGAACGGCAGCCAACCGCACGCCTGGGTGGCGTCGACCACGATCATCGCCCCGCCCGCGCGGGCCGCCCGGCACACGTTCGCGTAGTCGGCGACCCGGCCGTCGGCGGACTGCACCAGGCTGAAGGCCACCACGTCGGCGTCCTGGGCGGCCTCGGCCAGCCCGGCCAGCGGCACCGCGCGCAGGGACACGCCACGATCGGCGTGCACCGCCCACGGGTAGATCGTCGAGGCGAAGTCGCCGTCGACGCAGACCACGCGGGCGCCGTCCGGTACGGCCGCCGCGACGGGCGCGAACAGCTGGGACACCACGGCACCCACGGCCACGTCGGCGGCGTCCACCCCGACGAGGCGGGCGAACGCCGCCCGGGCCCGGTGCGTCGAGGCGTCCCAGCCCTCCCACGACGTCCGGCCGGTGCGCCAGTCGTCCATCATGGCGCCCAGCTCGTCGAGGGCCTGCCGGGGCGGCAGGCCGTAGGAGGCCGTGTTCAGCCAGCCCGGTACGGGCTGCCACCAGTGCTGCGCCGACTCGATGTCCACGCCGCCAGTCTGTCACCCGCCGCATCTGGAATTCTGTGGCCGTGCACGAGGCGTTTCTGACCCGGCTGACGGAGTCGTTCGAGGCCGCGCGCGACCCGGACCGGGCGCCGGCCATGCGGGCCTACATGCGCGACCAGTTCCCGTTCCTGGGCATCGGCGCGCCGGCGCAGCAGTCGCTGGTCCGCGCGGCCCTCAGGGACTTGCCGCCGCCCACCGAGGACGACCTGACGACGGTCGCGCTGGCGTGCTGGGCGCGACCCGAACGCGAATACCAGTACGCCGCCTGCTTCGTGCTGCGCCGGCACGCCAAGCGGTGCACGGCCGCGTTCCTGCCGACCGCCCGCACCCTGGTCACCACGAAGTCGTGGTGGGACACGGTCGACGCCCTCGCCGCGCACACCGTCGGCCCGCTGGTGGCCGCCCATCCCGAGCTGCGTGAGGTGATGGACGCGTGGAGCGCCGACGACAACCTGTGGGTGGTCCGCACGGCGCTGCTGCACCAGCTGCGCTACGGCGCGGCGACCGACGCGCGACGGCTGTTCGCGTACTGCGCGGCGCAGGCCGGCCACCCGGACTTCTTCATCCGCAAGGCGATCGGCTGGGCACTTCGGGAGTACGCCCGCACAAACCCCGAGGCCGTGCGTGACTTCGTCGCGCGCACGCCCCTGTCGCCGCTGTCCATCCGCGAGGCGCTCAAGCACCTGTAGAACGCGTCACCGCCGCTGCCGGGCCTCCGCGACCCCCTGGTTGGCCAGGGCGTCGGCGCGCTCGTTGCCGGGGTCGCCGGCGTGGCCCTTCACCCACAGCCACTCGATCTCGTGGCGTTCGCACGCCTTCGACAGCCGTCGCCACAGGTCGGCGTTCTTGACCTCCTGCTTGCTGGCGGTGCGCCAGCCGTTGCGCTGCCAGCCGGCCAGCCACTGGGTGATGCCGCTGCGCACGTACACGCTGTCGGTGTGCAGGCGGACGGTCGCCGGGCGGGTGAGGTGCTCCAGCGCCTCGATGGCCGCCATCAGCTCCATGCGGTTGTTGGTGGTGGGTCCGGGGTCGCCGCCGTGCAGCTCCTTGACGCGGTCGCCGTAGCGCAGCACCGCGCCCCACCCGCCCGGACCGGGGTTGCCGCTGCACGCGCCGTCCGTGTGGATCTCGACCACCTTCTCCGCCATGCCGGGCAGGCTACCGGGTGCGCGCCCGCCGACTTGCCGGTCACCCGGGTCGGCCGCGAGGATCAACCCATGCTCGTACGCCCGAAAGCTCTGCTGTTCGACTTCGGCGGCGTGCTCGCCGACACCCCCGACGGTCGGTCGGACTGGCTGCCCGCGCTGGTCCAGCGGGTCACCGAGGTGGTCGGCGGGGCGCTGAGCGCCGACGAGATCACGGCGGACGTGACGGCGGGCCGGCGGGCGTACTCGCACTGGCGCGACGCTCTCGCCCGTACTCCTGAGCCTGAGGAACTGACGCACGAGCGGTTCTGGGCCGACTTCGTGGCGGCCGACTGGCCCGCGGACGCGCGGGCGGCCGTCGCCGCGCACGCCACCGAGCTGGTCCGGATCTGGATCGACCGGGGCTCGGCGTGGCAGGTCCGGCCGGGGGTGCGCGAGTCGCTGGAGCTGGCGCGGGAGGCGGGGGTGCCGGCGACCGTGGTGAGCAACACGCTGTGCGGGGCGGCGATGCGGTCGTTCCTCGACCGT
Organism: Luedemannella helvata; assembly: GCF_039528415.1. NCBI lineage: Bacteria > Bacillati > Actinomycetota > Actinomycetes > Micromonosporales > Micromonosporaceae > Luedemannella > Luedemannella helvata. The sequence goes on along the minus strand of NZ_BAAALS010000016.1, from coordinate 85,885 downwards.
GAAGGGCTCGCGTCGCTGTTCGCCGCGCAGCTCTACAGCGACGAGATCGGCATCCGCAAGCCGAACCCGCGCTTCGCGCACCTCGCGCTGCAGGCGCTGGGCGGCGTGCCGGCGGACGCCGCGTGGTTCATCGACGACCAGCTCAGCCGGGGAATCCTGTGCGCGCGCCGGGCGGGCGTGGCGACGGCGGTGCACGTCTACGACGGCCCGGCGCCGAGTGCCGACCCGGGCCCGCCCGTCGCGAGCGACCGGCCGCCGGCGCGGGCGGGCGAAGAGGCGGCCGCGCTGGGCCACTCGGCGAACCCCCGGTACGCCCCGGACGCGACCGTCCCCACGATGGAGACCTTCCGCGACCTGCTCGCCGCCGCGCTCGCGTGAGGCGGCGCGTCCGTAACTCGGTCGAGTAGTCGGGGCGTTTCTGGGACAGTGCCGGCGTGGTCGACGCGCTGATTTCCGGGGTGCTCGCGGGGTACGGGATCGCCGTGCCCGTCGGGGCCATCGCCGTGCTCATCGTGAGCCTCACCGCCCGGACGTCGTTCGCCGTCGGAGCGGGCGGCGCGCTCGGCGTGGCCACGGCCGACGGTCTCTACGCGCTGGCCGCCGTGCTCGGCGGGGCCGCGCTGGCCGCCGCGATCGAGCCGGTCGCCACGCCGATGCGGTGGATCGCGGCCGCCGCGCTGCTCGTCATCGCGGTGCGGACGGCCGGTTCCGCGATCCGTCACCACCGCGGCCCGGCTCAGGCGGCGGGCACCCGGGCGAGCGGGTTGAGCACCCCGGGCCGCGCCTATCTCGCGCTGCTGGGACTCACGATCCTCAACCCGGCGACCATCATCTACTTCGCCGCGCTGGTGATCGGGCGGCAGGCGGCCGGTGACGGCTCGGTGGCCGCCTCAATCGTCTTCGTGGCGGCCGCGTTCGTCGCGTCGGCGAGCTGGCAACTGCTGCTCGCGGCCGGCGGCACCGCGATCGGCCGGCTGCTCACCGGCCCGCGCGGCCGGCTGGTCACGGCGGTCGTGTCGAGCGTCGTCATCGCCGCGCTGGCGGTGTGGCTCGTCGCCGGCTGACGGCGCGAGCGAGTCGTCGACTCACGGTGCCAATGAGTCGCCGGCTGACGCGAGCGATGTGCGCGGCCCGTCACCGGGCCGTTACACGGGAAGCCGGCGCCGGAAACGCGGCTGCTGAGAATCAGTTGTATCCAAGCTGGGATCCAACGAATTGAGGGTCCGCATGTCGGCAACGGTTCCCGCACTTCCCTATCCGTTCACCTTCGATCCGGCGACGACCGCGCTCGTCGTCATCGACATGCAACGCGACTTCCTGGAGCCCGGCGGCTTCGGGGAGAGCCTGGGCAACGACGTCGAGCAACTGCGTCGCACGATCGCGCCGACCGAGGCGCTGCTGGCCGGCTGCCGGGAGTTCGGCCTGTTCATCATCCACACCCGCGAGGGCCACCTGCCCGACCTGTCGGACTGCCCACCCGCCAAGCTGCGGCGCGGCAAGCCGAGCATGCGCATCGGCGACCCGGGACCGCGCGGGCGCATCCTGATCCGCGGCGAAGAGGGCCACGACATCGTCGACGAGCTGGCCCCCGCGCCCGGCGAGCCGGTCATCGACAAGCCCGGCAAGGGCGCCTTCTACGCCACCGAACTGGGCGACCTGCTCGCCGACAAGGGCATCACCAGCCTCGTCGTCGTCGGCGTGACCACCGAGGTGTGCGTGCACACCACCGTGCGGGAGGCCAACGACCGGGGGTACGAGTGCCTGGTCCTGTCCGACTGCGTCGGCTCGTACTTCCCCGAGTTCCAGCGCGTGGGCCTGGAGATGGTCGCCGCGCAGGGTGGCATCTTCGGCTGGGTCGCCACCTCGACCGACTTCCTGCAGGCCCTCCGGGAGGCCAAGGTTCCCGTCTGACGTGAGGAGTGCGCCATGGTCAAACTCCCCTCCATCAACCGCAATCCGAACCTGCCCCTGTGGGTCCGGGGCGACACGAATGCCTTCTCCGGCCTGGGCATCAACGTTCTCGTCAACGTCCTCACGCTGACCGCGCTGTGCATCGGCGTCGTCCACCTGCCGGCGAACGACGTCTACGGCACGATCCTGCCCGCGCTCGGCATCGCCCTCGTGGCCGGCAACGTCTACTACACGTACCTGGCGCGGCGGCTGGCCGCGCGCGAGAACCGCAGCGACGTCACGGCCATGCCGTACGGGCCGAGCGTGCCGCACATGTTCATCGTGGTCTTCCTCATCATGCTGCCGATCTACCTGCAGACCAAAGATGCCGTACGCGCGTGGCAGGCGGGGCTCGCCTGGGCGTTCATCATCGGCGTGATCGTGCTGATCGGGGCGTTCGTCGGCCCGGTCATCCGCAGGTTCGCCCCCCGCGCCGCGCTGCTGGGGACGCTGGCCGGCATCTCCATCACGTTCATCTCGATGCTGCCGGCCGCCCGCATGTGGGCGCTCGCGTGGGTGGCCCTGCCGGTGTTCGCGCTGCTGCTCATCGGCCTGCTCACCGACGTCAGGCTGCCCGGCAACATCCCGATCAGCCTGGCCGCGCTGCTGGTCGGTACGGCCATCGCGTGGGTGGGCGGCGTCATGTCCGCGCCGGACGTGACGGCGGCCGCCAAGGACATCGCGTTCGCGCTGCCCAGCTTCCACTTCGACCTGCTCGGCAGCGGGCTGGCCGACATCGGGCCGCTGCTCGCGACCGCGATCCCGCTCGGCGTCTACAACTTCACGGAGGGCATGTCCAACGTGGAGAGCGCGGCGGCGGCCGGCGACAGCTACAACCTGCGCAGCGTGCTGCTCGCCGACGGGGCGGGCGCGCTCATCGGCGCGTGCCTCGGCTCGCCGTTCCCGCCGGCCGTCTACATCGGCCACCCGGGCTGGAAGAAGGCGGGCGGGCGCAGCGGCTACTCCATGGCCACCGGCGTGGCGATCGCGCTGCTGTGTTTCTTCGGGCTGTTCGGCCTGCTGGGGGCGATCCTGCCGCTGCCGGCGATCGTGCCGATCCTGCTCTACATCGGCCTGCTCATCGGCGCGCAGGCGTTCCAGCACACGCCGCGCATCCACGCGGCCGCCGTGGTCGCGGCGCTCATCCCGAACATCGCCTCGTGGGCGGCCGGGCTCATCGACAACGTGCTCGGCGCGGCGGGTACGACCGCCGCGGCCGTGGGCGACGAGGCGCTCGCCAACGCGGGTGTCTTCTACGCCGGGCTGAACACGCTCGGCCATGGCGCCATCCTGGTCGGCCTGATCCTCGGCGCGATCGTCGCGTTCATCATCGACAAACGGTTCCTGTGGGCCGCGATCTTCGCGGCGGCCGGCGCGCTGCTGTCCTTCATCGGCCTGATCCACGCGCCGGAGATCGCCTGGAACGCCAACGGCCCGGTCGCGTTGGGGTACCTGTTCCTCGCGGCCATCTGCGGCCTGTTCGCGCTGACCCGCCCGGCCCCGCGCGAGCCGGACGCCGACGAGCTGGCCCTGGACGCCGAGCACACCCCGCTCCCCGCTCGCGAACCGGAGCCGGCGACCACCTGACCGATTACCCCACAAGGCCACCGCGAGGTTATGGATTCAATGAGTCGCTATGTCGGCCAAAGAATCCATAACCTCGACAGCCAAAGGCGGTCAGACGTTGAAGCCGAGGGCGCGCAGCTGGTCGCGGCCCTCATCGGTGATCTTGTCGGGGCCCCACGGCGGCAGCCACACCCAGTTGATGCGGAAGTCGCTCACGATGCCGCCACCCGGGCCGCCGGTCAGGGCGGCGCGGGCCTGCTCCTCGATCACGTCGGTGAGCGGGCAGGCGGCCGAGGTCAGCGTCATGTCGATGGTGGCGACGTTCTCCTGGTCGATGTGTACGCCGTACACCAGGCCCAGGTCGACCACGTTGATGCCCAGCTCCGGGTCGACGACGTCGCGCATGGCCTCCTCGACATCGGCCACCGACGCGCTCGTAATCTCGCTCATGCCCCCACCTTGATCTCGCCGCTGTTGTCGTCGCTCGGGTCGACCGCGCGCGCCAGGGCGTCCTTGAACGCCATCCAGGACAGCAGCGCGCACTTCACCCGGGCGGGGTACCTGGCCACGCCGGCGAACGCGACCGCGTCCTCCAGGACGGCCTCGTCGGGCTCCACCTGGCCGCGACCGCCGACCAGCTCGGTGAACGCCTCCACGCGGGTCAGCGCGTCCGGCACCGGCTTGCCGACGATCAGCTCGTGCAGGACGCTCGCCGAGGCCTGGCTGATCGAACAGCCCATGCCCTCGTAGGAGACGTCCGTGATCCGGTCGCCGTCGAGGGTCACCCGCAGGGTCACCTCGTCGCCGCACGTCGGGTTGACGTGGTGCGCCTCCGTGTCGAACGGCTCGCGGAGGCCCCGACCACGCGGCTTCTTGTAGTGGTCCAGGATGATCTCCTGGTACAGCTGGTCGAGCTGCATTACGCGAACACCTTCCGAACCTTTTCCAGGCCGAGGACGAGGGCGTCGATGTCGTCGGTCGTGTTGTACAGGTACAACGATGCCCTGGTCATGGCCGGAACGCCGAAGCGCACGCAGGTGGGGCGCGCGCAGTGGTGACCCACGCGCACCTGAACGCCCTCCGCGTCGAGGACCTGCCCCACGTCGTGGGGGTGGATGCCGTCGAGGTCGAAAGAAAGCGTACCCCCGCGCCCGACGGGAACCTTCGGCCCGAACAGGCGCAGCCCGGGCACCGCCTGGAGGGCGTCCAAGGCGTACGCGGTGAGCTGCTTCTCGTACCAGCTGATGGCCTGCATGCCCACGGCGGACAGGTAGTCGACCGCGGCGCCGAGCCCCACGGCCTCGGCGATCGGCGGCGTGCCGGCCTCGAAGCGCATCGGGGGCGGGGCGAAGGTGGACCCGCTCATGGCCACCGTCTCGATCATGGAGCCGCCGCCGAGGAACGGCGGCATCGCGGCGAGCAGCTCGCCGCGGCCCCACAGCACGCCGATGCCGGTCGGGCCGCACATCTTGTGCCCGGTGAAGGCGATGAAGTCCGCGTCGTACGCGACGACGTCCATCGGCAGGTGCGGCACGGACTGCGAGCAGTCCAGCATGAGCAACGCGCCGACCTCGCGCACCCGGGCGGTGATCCGGCTGGTCGCGTTGATCGTGCCGAGGATGTTCGAGTAGTGCACGATCGAAACGATCTTCGTGCGCTCGTTGATCACCTCGTCGAGGTTGGACTCGTCGAGGCGGCCGGCGTCCGTGATGCCGAGGTAGCGCACCGTCGCGCCCGTACGCTCGGCCAGCAGCTGCCACGGCACGATGTTGGAGTGGTGCTCCATCTCCGAGATCACGATCTCGTCGCCGGGGCCGAGCGTGAAGCGCGGGTCACCCTTGGGCGACAGGGAGGCGTTCAGGAACGAGTACGCCACGAGGTTGATCGCCTCGGTGGAGTTCTTCGTGAAGACCACCTCGTCGACCGACGGCGCGTTGATGAACGCGGCCACCTTGGCCCGGGCGCCCTCGTACGCCAGCGTCGCCTCCGTGCCCAGCGTGTGCACCGAGCGGGACACGTTGCCGTTGTGCCGGGCCAGGTGCTCGTTGATCGCGTCGATCACCTGGCGCGGCTTCTGCGACGTGTTGCCGGAGTCGAGATAGACCAGCGGGTGCCCGTTGACCTCCCGATCCAGGATCGGGAAGTCCGCGCGGATCTTGGCCACGTCGAAGCGCGGCTGGCCCTCGTACTGCGGCATCCCCGAGGGGATGACGGTCGACGTGGCGCTCATGCGTTCTCCTCGCTCAGGCGGCAGCCGGCCCCGCGCCGACCTTGTAGCGGTCGTAGCCCTGCTCCTCGAGGCGCTCGGCCAGCTCCGGCCCGCCCTCCTCGACGATGCGGCCGTCGACGAACACGTGCACGTGGTCCGGCTTCACGTACCGCAGGATCCGGGTGTAGTGCGTGATCAGCAGGACGCCGGTGTCGCCGGTGTCGCGCACCCGGTTCACGCCCTCGCTGACGACGCGCAGCGCGTCGACGTCGAGGCCGGAGTCGGTCTCGTCGAGGACGGCGATCTTCGGCTTGAGCAGCTCCAGCTGCACGATCTCGTGCCGCTTCTTCTCGCCGCCGGAGAAGCCCTCGTTCACGTTGCGCTGGGCGAACGCGGGGTCCATGCCGAGGCGCTCCATGGCGCCCTTGAGCTCCCCGCCCCAGGTGCGCAGCTTCGGCGCCTCGCCGTCGACCGCCGTCTTGGCGGTACGCAGGAAGTTGGCGACGGACACGCCGGGCACCTCGACCGGGTACTGCATGGCCAGGAACAGGCCCGCGCGGGCGCGCTCGTCCACCGTCATGGCGAGCACGTCCTGGCCGTCGAGGGTCACCGAGCCGCCGGTGATCTCGTACTTGGGGTGGCCCGCGATCGAGTACGCCAGCGTGGACTTGCCGGAGCCGTTGGGGCCCATGATGGCGTGGGTCTCGCCGGCCCGCACCGTGAGGTCGACCCCGTGCAGGATCGGCTTCAGCTCGCCCTCGGGCAGCTTCACCGACACCTGAAGGTCGCGGATTACGAGTTCACTCATGGTGCTACAACTCCATTACTCGGCGTCAGACTGACGTAGATGTCGCCGTCGCGGACCTCGACGGGATAGACGGGTACGGGCTCGGTGGCGGGCGGGCCGGACGGCGCGCCGGTGCGCAGGTCGAAGCGGGACCCGTGCAGCCAGCACTCCAGGGTGCAGCCGTCGACCTCGCCCTCGGACAACGGCACCGACTGGTGGGAGCACTCGTCGTAAACGGCGTAGAAGGTGCCGTCCTCGGCGTGCACCACCGCGATCTCGGTGCCGTCCAGGTCGATGGGCACGGCGTGACCCACGGCGACGTCGGCCGCCGCGCACGCGCGCACGAAGGTCAACTCGCTCACGCCCCGGCCTCCGACAAGCGTGCCTCGACCGCCCCGGCGAGGCGCTCACGCAGGGACTCGACCGGGATCTTGCCGAGCAGTTCGGCGAAGAAGCCGCGCACCACCAGGCGCCGGGCGTCGGTCTCCGGGATGCCCCGGGCCATGAGGTAGAACAGCTGCTCGTCGTCGAAACGGCCGGTCGCGCTCGCGTGGCCGGCGCCGGCGACCTCGCCGGTCTCGATCTCCAGGTTGGGCACCGAGTCGGCGCGCGCCCCGTCGGTCAGGACCAGGTTGCGGTTCACCTCGTACGTGTCGGTGCCCGTGGCGTCCGCCTGGATCAGCACGTCGCCGACCCAGACCGTGTGCGCGCCCTTGCCCTGCAACGCGCCCCGGTAGGTGACGTGGCTGCGGCAGTCCGGCACCGAGTGGTCCACCAGGAGGCGGTGCTCGATGTGCTGCGGGCCGTCGGCGAAGTACAGGCCGAACAGGTCGGCGTCGCCGCCACGGCCCGTGTACTCCACGGAGGTGTACTGGCGCACCAGGTCGCCGCCCAGCGACACCTGCACGTGGCTCACCTTGGCGTCGCGGCCGAGCTTGAGCTTGAGGTGCTGGGCCTGCACCGCGTCGGGCGCCCAGTCGGCGACCGTGACCAGCGTGAGGCGGGCCCCGTCGCCGACGATCACCTCGACGTTGTCGGCCAGGGTGGTCGAGCCGGTCTGCTCCAGAACGACGGTCGCCTCGGCCAGCGCGCCGACGTCGATCAGCGTGTGCGCGAAGGTGAGCCCGTCGGCCCCGGCGCCGGTGACGGTCAGCAGCACCGGGTCGGACAGCTCCGCGCCGCGCGCGATGGACACGACCTGCGACTGCGCGGCGTGGCCGTAGGCCAGGGCGCTGATCCGGTCGAACGGGGTCAGCGCCGAGCCGACCCGAGGGTCGGACGTGTCGACCGTGGTGACGGTGACGCCGGCCGGCAGGTCGGCGTACTCCCGCAGGAGCCCGGCACCCGCGGGCGCCGAGCCGTCCGCGGTGGCCAGGCCCCGCAGGCGCTTGAGCGGGGTGAACCGCCACTCCTCCTCGCGCCCGGTGAGCGCGGGGAAGTCGGTGACGTCGAACGAGCGCAGGCTCTGCGACTTGGTCTTGGCGGGCTTGCCGGCCTCGGCCTGCTCGGGCATGAGTGTCTGAGTCATCGTGCGGTCGGGCCGGTCAGCCCACAGCCCCTTCCATCTGCAGTTCGATCAGCCGGTTGAGCTCCAGCGCGTACTCCATGGGCAGTTCCTTGGCGATCGGCTCGATGAAGCCACGGACGATCATGGCCATGGCCTCGTCCTCCGACAGGCCGCGGCTCATCAGGTAGAAGAGCTGGTCCTCGGAGACCTTCGAGACGGTCGCCTCGTGGCCCATGGCCACGTCGTCCTCGCGGATGTCCACATAGGGGTACGTGTCGGAGCGCGAGATCGTGTCCACCAGCAGCGCGTCGCACTTGACGGTCGACTTGCTGGCGCTGGAGCCCTCCAGCACCTGGACCAGGCCCCGGTAGCTCGTGCGGCCGCCGCCCCGGGCGATCGACTTGGAGATGATCGTGCTGGAGGTGCGCGGCGCGGCGTGCACCATCTTCGCTCCGGCGTCCTGGTGCTGGCCCTCGCCGGCCATGGCGACGGAGAGCACCTCGCCCTTGGCGTGCTCGCCGACCATGTAGACGGCCGGGTACTTCATCGTCACCTTGGAGCCGATGTTGCCGTCGATCCACTCCATGGTCGCGCCCTCGTGCGCCACGGCGCGCTTGGTGACCAGGTTGTAGACGTTGTTCGACCAGTTCTGGATGGTCGTGTACCGGCAGCGGGCGCCCTTCTTCACGATGATCTCGACGACCGCGGAGTGCAGCGAGTCCGACGAGTAGATCGGCGCGGTGCAGCCCTCGACGTAGTGGACGTAGGCGTCCTCGTCGACGATGATCAGCGTCCGCTCGAACTGGCCCATGTTCTCGGTGTTGATCCGGAAGTAGGCCTGCAGCGGGATCTCCACGTGCACGCCCTTCGGCACGTAGATGAAGCTGCCGCCCGACCACACGGCCGTGTTCAGCGACGCGAACTTGTTGTCGCCCACCGGGATGACCGTGCCGAAGTACTCCTTGAACAGCTCCGGGTGCTCCTTGAGGCCGGTGTCGGTGTCGAGGAAGACGACGCCCTGCTGCTCCAGGTCCTCACGGATCTTGTGGTAAACCACCTCAGATTCGTACTGAGCGGCGACGCCCGCGACGAGGCGCTGCTTCTCCGCCTCGGGGATGCCCAGCCGGTCGTACGTGTTCTTGATGTCCTCGGGCAGGTCGTCCCAGCTCGCGGCCTGCTTCTCCGTCGAGCGGACGAAGTACTTGATGTTGTCGAAGTCGATGCCGGTGAGGTCGGCGCCCCAGTTGGGCATGGGCTTGCGGTCGAACAGCCGCAGGCCCTTGAGCCGCAGGTCGAGCATCCACTCGGGCTCGTTCTTGCGGGCCGAGATGTCGCGCACGACCTCCTCGTTGAGGCCCCGACGGGCGTTCGCGCCGGCGGTGTCCGTGTCGGCCCAGCCGTACTCGTAGGTACCCAGGCCAGCGAGCTGGTCAGCGGCAGTTTCGGTCATGGCTATACCTTCTCGGCTCTCTTGACGGCGATCGGCAACGGGCGGGTCGGGATGTAGGTGGTGCAGACGCCGTCGCCGTTGGCGATCGTGGCGAGTCGCTGCACGTGCGTGCCGACCAGGCGGGAGATCACCTGGGTCTCGGCCTCGCAGAGCTGCGGGAACTCGGCGGCCACGTGGGCGACCGGGCAGTGGTGCTGGCAGAGCTGCCCGCCCGACGCGATCACGGTGGCGCTGGCAGCGTAACCCTCGGCCGAGAGGGCACCGGCGAGCGCCTCCGCCCGCAGGAGAGGGTCGTCACCGCCTTGGCCCATGGCCTGCTCACAACGGTGCTCCAGGGCCTTGACCAGCGCCGCCGCGAAGCTGGCGACGGCCGCGTCGCCGTGCTCGCGGGCGATCCAGCGCAGGGCCTCACCGGCGAGGTCGTCGTAGTGATGCGGCCCACACGCCACCCGGCCGGCGTCCGTGAGCGAAAAGATCTTGGCCGGTCGGCCCCGGCGTCCCCGCGCGGGCTGCTCGCGGGCGACGACCTGACCGTCCGCGAGCATGGCATCGAGGTGCTTGCGGATGGCCGCGGGGCTCAACCCCAGCTGCTCGCCCAATTCCCCAGCGGTCGCGCCGCCGTGCTCCAGGAGCAGCGCGGCGACCCGGGTGCGGGTGCGACGGTCACCCTGAGCAGGCGAAACGGGCGCCACGGCGGGCGCCTCAGTTGACCTTGCCAGGGTTTTCACAACCTTTACGTTACGTATTTCGCCGGACGCCCGCAAACCGGGGGCCGGGTGATCCGAACCACCTCAGGGCACTCCGTACGATGGGCCACGTGTCAAGCCTCGCCTCCCGTACCCTGCTGCGCCGCTTCGCGCTGGCCTCCCTGGCCGCCAACGTGGGCATCGTGATCACCGGGGGCGTCGTGCGGCTGACCGGCTCCGGCCTCGGCTGCCCCACCTGGCCCCGGTGCACCGAGGAGTCCTACGTCACCACGGCCGCCATGGGCCACCACGGCGTGATCGAGTTCGGCAACCGCCTCCTGACCTTCGTGGTCGGGGCGCTCGCGGTCCTCTGCGTGGTGCTGGCGGAGATCCGCCGCCGCCGCGGCGGCCGCGACTGGTCCGAAACCCGCCTGGCCCTGCTTGTCTTCGCCGGCATCCCGCTGCAGGGCGTCATCGGCGGCTTCACCGTGCTCACCGACCTCAACCCGTGGGTCGTGGGCCTGCACTTCCTCGGGTCCATGGCGGTCATCGCCGCGGCGTACGCGCTGGTCAGCGCCACGAGCGCGGCTGCGGCGCCGTCGTGGCAAGCGCCTTCGGCCGTACGCCGGCTCGGCCAGGTTCTGGTCTTCGTCAGCGCCCTGGTCCTGGTCGCCGGGGTCGTGGTGACCGGCAGCGGCCCCCATGCCGGCGACGAGAACGCCCACCGCACGGGCCTCGACCCCGAAATGATCTCCCAACTGCACGTCGACGTGGTCATGCTCCTGCTGGGCCTGTCCATCGCCATGATCTTCGTGGTGCGCGCCACCGGCGGGCCGATCCGCCGGGCGGTAATCCTGCTGGGCGTGGAGCTGGCCCAAGGGCTGATCGGCTTCGTGCAGTACTTCACCCACCTGCCCGAGGTGCTCGTCGCGATGCACATGGGCGGCGCCTGCCTCGTCTGGATCGCCACCCTGGCGCTCTACGACGTCCTGCGCGCCCGCGCGGTCGCGCCCGACGTCGTTCCGGTCTCCCCCGCCGCGGTCCTGGCCCGGGTCTGACGCGCCGCGGCGCCGTCCGGCGGAGGGAGGCCGCCGCGCGGGGTGAACCAGCCGTTGAAGCCTCCCGGTGACCAGGTGACAGCGCCGTCACCCGTGCGCTCAACCGTGATCGCGCCGGGCGGGGTCGGCCAGATCAGGCACACCGCCCCGGTGGGACCGCACGGGCGCAGAAGCGTCGCGCCTCCGCCGCCCCGGGGACGCCGACCGCGTGCCACGTCGAACCGTCCGTGCCGAGGTACATCCCGGCCGCCCACCCAGACGGCGCCGCCACGGGGAAGACCCGCTACCAAACTCACGACTTTGGCGAGCCACGCCCCCGGAGTCCCGCCAAAAGCAGGACTTTGGCGAGCCACGCCACCCACAGCCCCGCCAAAACCACGACATTGGCGAACCGCACCACCCACAGCCCCGCCAAAACCACGACATTGGCGAGCCGCACCGCCGACCTCGCCGCCAAAAGCACGACTTTGGCGAGCCGCACCGCCGACCTCGCCGCCAAAACCACGACATTGGCGAACCACGCCACCCACAGCCCCGCCAAAACCACGACATTGGCGAACCGCACCGCCCACCTCGCCACCAAAACCACGACATTGGCGAACCACGCCACCCACAGCCCCGCCAAAAGCACGACATTGGCGAACCACACCACCCACAGCCCCGCCAAAACCACGACATTGGCGAACCACACCGCCGACCTCGCCACCAAAACCACGACATTGGCGAACCACGCCACCCACAGCCCCGCCAAAACCACGACATTGGCGAACCACACCACCCACAGCCCCGCCAAAAGCACGACTTTGGCGGGCCTCTGGGGTGGCGCGCGCGCCGCGTCAGGTCGGGAGGGCGCGGGTGATGGCTGCGGCCAGGCGGTCGGCGGCGCCGTCGGCGTACGCGAGGAACAGGGACGGCTCGGTGAGCTCGAGTTCCACCAGGATCGGGGAACCATCGGGACCCGGGATCAGGTCGACGCGGGCATAGAGAAGGTCGCCGGGGGCCGCCGCCAGGACCGCGTCCGCGACCGCGTGTTCGGTGACGGTCGGGGTGCGGGCGGTGATGACCTCCTCCTTGTAGAGGCCCTCGACGCCCAGGTCCGGGCCGTCGAGCATCGGGCCTTTGCGGATCGCGTGGGAGAACCGGCCGCCCAGGTAGATCATCGCGGTCTCGCCGTAGCTGTCGACGGCCGGCAGGAACGGCTGGAGCATGGTCACCCGGCCGGCGGAGGACAGCCGGGCCACGTGGGCCGAGGCGAGCGGCCGGTGCGCGGGGTCTGAGAGGTCGTACCGGCCCGTGTCGACGCTGCCCGCGCTGATCGCCGGTTTGATCACCCACTCGCCCGAGGTCGGCAGGTCGACCTGCTCGCCCGGCTCGACCCAGGTGGTGGGGACGACGGGCACACCGGCCGCCGCCAGCGAGGCGAGGTAGCGCTTGTCGGTGTTCCACTCGACGACGGCGGCCGGGTTGGCCAGGGCCGGTACGGACGCCGCCCAGCGGACGAACTCGTCGCGGCGGCGGGCGTAGTCCCACGGCGAGCGGAGCACGGCCAGGTCATAGAGCGCCCAGTCCACCGTGGGGTCGTCCCAGACGACCGGCTCGGCGGCCACGCCCCGCGCGTTCAGCGGGGCGATGACGAGCCGGTCGTCGTCCTCCAGGTCCGCCAGGTCCCGACAGGTAATGAGTGCGACCCGGGCTTTCGCCCGGGTCGCATGGTTGGCGATCACGTCAGTGACCCTATCCGAACTGCGAGAATGTCTCGCAGTTACTCCTGCTGGAGTCAGGGGAGAACGATGCTCAACGGGCCAGCGTGCGCCGGCCCATGGAGCGCCAGAGGTCGTTGCTGGGGCGGATCTGCTCCATCAACTCCCTCTCCCACTCGTTCTCCACGGTCACGCCGGCCTTCTCACAGGCGTAGCGTGCCACGTCCGTCGCCTCGGCGAACTGGTCGCCCCAAGCGCCGTCCTGGCCGACCAGCACGATGCGGGCACCGCGCTTGCCGACGTACTCAATAACCGCCGTCGCCCCGCCGTGGACGGAGGCGAAGTTCCGGATGCCAGCGACGAGCCCGTTAAGGGACGTCGCCCACGCCGGCATTGCGGTCAAGGTCGTATCGGAACCATCTGCCATACCTCGCAGCCTAGGCACGCTCAGGGCCGTACGGGGCCTATCAGAGACACAGGTGTGAGCTGTGTTACGAAAATCGCTCGTGAGTTTGATGTGCATTGCCAGGAAATATCCGACTAAGACTGCCGTAACTGTCGGTGATGACGGCTCGTTGATATCGAGGAATTTGCGCGCCCGGCAGGCTTCGGGCGTTTCACGACTGAATTAGGGCATCGATCGCGATAGTCACGAACAGGATCGTGAGGTACGAGGTCGACCAGTGGAACAGCCGCATGGGCTTGACCTGCTCGTTCCTGCGAATCCGGCCCAGCATCCGGTGCGCTTCGAGAACAAAGAGGGCGCTCGTCACGACCGCGATGGCCCCGTACAAGTAGGTCATTCCGGTAAACCAGAGCGCAACCGACGTGATCAGGGTGAGCCACGCGTAGATCACGGATTCGACCCCTACGCGGCGTAGCGAAGCCACCACCGGGAGCATGGGGATGCCGGCGCGCGCGTAGTCGTCCTTGAACTTGATCGCCAACGCGTAGAAGTGCGGCGGCTGCCAGAAGAAGACGATCGCGAACATGAGCCACGCCTGCCACGACAGCGAACCCGTGACGGCTGCCCACCCGATGAGCACCGGCGCCGAGCCGCACGCGCCGCCCCACACGGTGTTCTGCGGCGTCGTGCGCTTGAGCCACATGGTGTAGATCACGTCGTAGTAGACGATCGCGGCGACCGTCAGGGCCGTGGCCAGCAGGTTCGTGAAGACGGCCATGAGGGCGGTCGACACGACCGCCAGCACCAGGCCGAACACCAGCGCGCTGCGGTCGGAGACCGTGTGGGCCGGCAGCGGCCGGCGCGACGTACGCCGCATGAGCTGGTCGATGTCGCGGTCGATGTAGCAGTTCAGCGCGTTGGCCGCGCCGGCGGCGAGCGCGCCGCCGAGCAGGACGACCGCCATGAGCCACAGCGACGGCACCGAACGGTCGGCCAGCAGCATGGCCGGGATGGTCGTGACCAGCAGGAGCTCGATGATCCGCGGCTTGGTGAGGGCCACGTAGGCCCGCACGACAGCCATCCGGGAACGGGCGGCCGCGACCGGAACGGTCTCCACGGGACGCGTCTGAATCTGCGCTGCCTCAACGGGCCGATTAGCTACCGTGCTCACGCGGGCACCCGCCGGCCTGGCTCCAGGGCTGTCACTGCGATCTGGTTACCTTCCGGCGTCGCTCGGGCTGGGGAATGCCAACAGGGTACGCCTGGCCTGCGGGAGCGCTGCGGCACCCCGGCCGCTCAGCCGCACCGGAGGTTCACATCCCGCGTTGCGGACCGTGCGGGGCGCGACGCGTCCCGGTCGCGTCACCTGAGTAGCCTCTTCCTGATGGCCTAACCGCCCTTTGTCCGACGCGGCATGATCGCGTCGGCGGGCCCGTCCGCGCGAGGAGCACAACAGCCGTGACAACCAGCCCTCTTGACTGGTCTGACCTAGACCGCCGGGCGGTCGACACCGTCCGCGTCCTGGCGATGGACGCCGTGGAGAAGGCCGGCAACGGCCACCCTGGCACCGCGATGAGCCTCGCGCCCGCGGCCTACCTGCTCTTCCAGAAGGTCATGCGGCACGACCCCACCGATCCGTCGTGGGCGGGTCGGGACCGGTTCGTCCTGTCGTGCGGCCACAGCAGCCTCACCCTCTACATCCAGCTCTACCTTTCGGGGTACGGGCTGGAGCTCGACGACCTCAAGTCGCTGCGCCAGTGGAACTCGCTGACGCCGGGCCACCCGGAGTACGGGCACACCCCGGGCGTCGAGACGACGACCGGCCCGCTGGGTCAGGGCCTGGGCAACGCGGTCGGCATGGCCATGGCCGCGCGCCGCGAGCGGGGCCTGCTCGACCCGGACGCCCCGGCCGGGACGAGCCCGTTCGACCACTACATCTACGCCTTCTGCTCGGACGGCGACATCGAGGAGGGCATCAGCCACGAGGTGAGCGCCCTCGCGGGCCACCAGAAGCTGGGCAACCTGATCTTCCTCTGGGACGACAACGAGATCTCCATCGAGGACGACACCCGCATCGCGAAGTCCGAGGACGTGGCCGCCCGCTACGAGGCCTACGGGTGGCACGTGCAGACGGTCGACTGGCGCACCCCGGACGGGTACCACGAGGACGTCGAGGCGCTCTACCAGGCGCTGGAGGCCGCCAAGGCGGTCACCGACAAGCCGTCGTTCATCGCGCTACGCACGATCATCGGCTTCCCGGCCCCGAACAAGCAGAACACCGGCAAGATCCACGGCTCGGCGCTCGGCAAGGACGAGGTCGCCGCCACCAAGGAGGTGCTCGGCTTCGACCCGGTGCAGACCTTCGAGGTCGCCGAGGACGTCATCGCGCACACCCGCGAGCTGGCCAGCCGGGGCCGTGCGGCGCACGCCGAGTGGCAGAAGACCTTCGACGACTGGGCCGGCGGCAACCCGGACGGCAAGGCGCTGTTCGACCGGCTGTCGACGCGTACCCTCCCGCTGGGCTGGACCGACGCGCTGCCGCAGTTCCCCGCGGACCCCAAGGGCATCGCGACCCGCGCCGCGTCCGGCAAGACCCTCGACGCGCTGGCCGGCGTGCTGCCGGAGCTGTGGGGCGGCTCGGCCGACCTGGCCGAGAGCAACAACACCACCATGAAGGGCGAGCCGTCGTTTGTCCCGGCCGAGTTCGCCACCAAGGAGTTCCCGGGCCACGAGTACGGGCGCACGCTGCACTTCGGCATCCGCGAGCACGGCATGGGCGCGATCCTCAACGGCATCGCCCTGCACGGCGGCACCCGCCCGTACGGCGGCACCTTCCTGATCTTCAGCGACTACATGCGCCCGTCCGTGCGGCTGGCCGCGCTCATGAAGCTGCCGGTCATCTACGTCTGGACGCACGACTCGGTCGGCCTCGGCGAGGACGGCCCGACGCACCAGCCGGTGGAGCAGCTGACCGCGCTGCGGGCGATTCCGGGACTGGACGTGGTGCGCCCGGCCGACGCCAACGAGACCGCGTGGGCCTGGCGGGTCGCGCTGGAGCACACCGACCGCCCGAGCGCGCTCGCGCTGAGCCGCCAGGCGCTGCCGGTCATCGACCGGTCCGAGTACGCCGGGGCCGAGGGCGTCGCCAAGGGCGGTTACATCCTGGCCGAGGCGGGCAATGGACAACCTCAGGTCATCCTCATCGGCACGGGCTCCGAGGTCTCGATCTGCCTCACCGCCCGCGAGCGGCTGGAGGCGGCCGGCACCCCGACCCGGGTCGTGTCGATGCCCTGTCAGGAGTGGTTCCGCGAGCAGGACCAGGCGTACCGCGAGAAGGTGCTGCCGCGCGGCATCAAGGCGCGGGTCAGCGTCGAGGCCGGCGTGGCCATGTCGTGGCGGGACCTGGTCGGCGACTGTGGCGAAACGGTCAGCCTGGAGCACTTCGGCGCCTCCGCGCCGTACCAGGTGATCTTCGAGCAGTTCGGCTTCACGCCCGATCACGTGGTCGCCGCGGCGCACGCCTCGCTGGCGAAGGTCGGCGAGATCACCGGCACCACCACCGGCAACTAGTCGCAAGGGAGACGGCAATGACTGACAGGCTGGCAGAACTCTCGGCCGCCGGGGTGGCCGTATGGCTCGACGACCTCTCGCGCGCCCGCATCACCTCCGGCGGACTGGACGCGCTGCGCCGCGAGCAGCACGTCGTGGGCGTGACGACCAACCCGACGATTTTCGCGAAGGCGCTGTCCGAGGCGGCCGACTACGACGCCCAGCTGCGCGAGCTGAAGGCGGCCGGCGCCGACGTCGAGGCGGTGATCCGGGCCTTCACCACGGACGACGTGCGCAACGCGTGCGACATCATGCGGCCCGCGTACGACGCCTCCGGCGGCGTGGACGGCCGTGTGTCGATCGAGGTCGACCCCCGGCTGGCGTTCGACACCGAGAAGACGATCGCCGAGGCCGAGGAGCTGTGGCGCCTCGTCGACCGGGAGAACCTGTTCATCAAGATCCCGGCGACCCTGCCCGGTCTCGCGGCCATCTCCGAGGTGCTCGGCAAGGGCATCAGCGTCAACGTGACCCTGATCTTCAGCCTTGAGCGGTACGACGCCGTCATGGCGGCGTTCCTGTCCGGCCTGGAGCTCGCCCGGGCCAACGGCCACGACCTGAGCAAGATCGGTTCGGTGGCGTCCTTCTTCGTCTCCCGCTTCGACTCCGAGGTCGACAAGCGCCTCGACAAGATCGGCACGGACGAGGCCAAGGCGCTGCGGGGCAAGGCGGCCATCGCCAACGCCCAGCTCGCCTACCAGCACTACGAGCAGCTCTTCTCGACCGTGCAGTGGGACGAGCTGGCGGCGGCCGGGGCGCACCCCCAGCGGCCGCTGTGGGCGTCCACCTCGACGAAGAACCCCGACTACCGCGACGTCATGTACGTCGAGCAGCTCGTCGCCCCCGGCACGGTCAACACCATGCCGGAGCCGACCATCCACGCGTACGCCGACCACGGCGAGACCACCCCGAACATCGCCCAGGCGTCCTACGCGCAGGCGCAGGTCGTCATGGACTCGCTGGCCGCTCTCGGCATCGACTACGACGATGTCGTGGCCGTGCTGGAGCGCGAGGGCGTGGAGAAGTTCGAGGCGAGCTGGGTCGAGCTGCTGGCCACCGTGAAGGCCCAGCTGGAGGCCGTGTGATGGACGATTCCGTCGAGGCCGCGGGCGGGCTCACCGTCCGCGGCGCGGGCCAGGTCGAAGGCGCTGACCGTACCCGCGAGCAGCTCGTGGCCGACGGGGTCCCCGGCCTGCTCGCGCAGAAGGACCCGACCCTGTGGGGCGAGGACGCCGAGGCCGAGTCGAAGATCCGGCTCGGCTGGGTGGACACCTACCAGCGCAGCCGCGAGCTGGTGCCGGCGCTGGCCGCGCTCCGCGAGGAGCTGGCCGACCTCGACCACGTGGTGCTCGCCGGCATGGGCGGCTCGTCGCTGGCCCCCGAGGTGATCGCGCTGACCCTGGGCCTGCCGCTGACCGTGCTCGACACGACCGACCCGCACCAGGTGCGCACCGCGCTGGCCGACCGGCTCGAGCGCACGGTCGTGGTGGTGGCCAGCAAGTCGGGCTCGACCGTGGAGACGGACAGCCACCGCCGGGCGTACCAGCAGGCGTTCGCGGACGCCGGGCTGCCCGCGGCCGAGATCGGCCGGCACTTCGTGGTCGTCACCGACCCCGGTTCGCCGCTGGAGGCCACCGCCCGCGAGATGGGCGCCCACGTGATCCTGGCCGACCCCGAGGTGGGCGGCCGGTACAGCGCCCTGACCGCGTTCGGCCTGGTGCCCTCCGCGCTCGCCGGCGCCGACGTGGCCGAACTGCTCGACCAGGCCGAGGAGCTGGGCCGCACGATCGCGGCCGACGCCGACAACCCCGCCCTCGCGCTGGGCGCCGCGCTCGGCGCCGCCGCGCTGGCCGGCCGGGACAAAGTCGCGCTCGTCGACGACGGTACGGGCATCACGGGCCTCGGCGACTGGGCCGAGCAGCTCATCGCGGAGTCCACCGGCAAGCTGTCCAGGGGCATCCTGCCGGTCGTCGTGGAGACGCCGACCTCCCCCGGCGCGACCGGCGACGACGTCCTCACGGTGACCACGGGCGGCGCCCTGCCGCCGGCCACGTTCCCGGGCGGCGGCGTCGCGCCGCACGTCGCGGTCAACGGGCCGCTCGGCGCGCAGTTCCTCGCCTGGGAGGTCGCCACGGCGCTCGCCGGGCGGGTGCTCGGCATCAACCCGTTCGACCAGCCGAACGTGACCGAGAGCAAGGACAACACCAAGGCGATCCTGACCGGCGGGGCACCCGACGAGACGCCGGCGTTCACCGAGGGCGCCGTCGAGGTGTACGCGGCGAACCTGGGGTCGCCCGCGTCGCTGGCCGAGGCGCTGACCGCGCTGCTGGCGGCGGCCGGCTCCGACGGGTACGTCGCCGTGATGGCCTACCTGGACCGCTTCGGCGACGCCGACGCGGCGCGGGTGCGCCCCGAGCTGGCCCGCGCGAGTGGCCGCCCGGTCACCTTCGGCTGGGGCCCCCGGTTCCTCCACTCCACCGGGCAGTACCACAAGGGCGGCCCGCAGGTCGGCGCGTACCTGCAGATCACCGGCGCGGTCGTCAACGATCTCGACGTGCCCGGCCAGCCGTACACGTTCGGGCAGTTGCAGGCGGCGCAGGCCGCCGGCGACCGGCAGGCGCTCGCGGGCCGGGGCCGGCCGCTGCTGCGGCTGCACCTGACCGACCGCGCGGCCGGCGTGACCCAACTGCTCGAGGCGGCGCGCCAGCTCGGCGCCTAGCGGACACGCAGCACACCGGCGCCGGCGACCCCGGCGCCGGTGGTCAATAAGGATCATCGAGCCTGGAGGGCTGATGGCAGAGAATGCGGAGCAACCGCAGTCGCACAACCCGCTACGTGATCCTCAGGACCGGCGGCTGCCCCGCATCCCCGCGCCGTGCGCGCTGGTCATCTTCGGCGTGACGGGCGACCTGGCCCGCAAGAAGCTCATCCCGGGCATCTACGACCTCGCCAACCGCGGCCTGCTGCCGCCCAGCTTCGTCGTGGTCGGCTTCGCCCGCCGCGACTGGTCGCACGGGGACTTCGAGGCGCTCGCCAAGGAGGCCGCCCGGCAGCACGCCCGTACGCCCTGGCGCGACGAGGTATGGGCGCGCCTGTCGGGCAACATCCAGTTCGTACCCGGCTCGTTCGACGACGACGCCGCGTTCGACCGGCTGTGCGCCTGCCTGGACGCGATGCGCGACAGCCACGGCATCCACGGCAACGCCGCGTTCTACCTGTCGATCCCCCCGACCGCGTTCCCGACCGTCCTCAAGCAGATGGGCCGCACCGGCCTGGCCTCCAACGCCCGGTCGGGCGGCTGGCGGCGGGTGGTCGTGGAGAAGCCGTTCGGCGAGAACATGGAGACCGCCAAGCAGCTCAACGACCTGGTCGACGACGTGTTCACCGCGGAGGACGTGTTCCGCATCGACCACTACCTCGGCAAGGAGACGGTCCAGAACATCCTGGCGCTGCGCTTCGCCAACGCGATGTTCGAGCCCGTGTGGAACAGCCGCTACATCGACTCGGTGCAGATCACCATGGCCGAGGACGTCGGCATCGGCAGCCGGGGGGCGTTCTACGACGCCACCGGTACCGCCCGCGACGTGGTGCAGAACCACCTCATGCAGTTGCTCGCCATGGTCGCCATGGAGGAGCCGACCGGCTTCGACGCGGCGGAGATCCGCACCGAGAAGCTCAAGGTGCTGCGCGCCATCACCCTGCCCAAGGACATCGCGGCCGACACCGTACGCGGCCAGTACCTGCAGGGCTGGGTGGCCGGCGAGCGGGTCAAGGGTTACCTCGAAGAGGACAACGTCCCGGCGGACTCGACCACCGAGACGTGGGTCGCGCTGACGCTGGGCATCCAGAACCGCCGGTGGGCGGGCGTACCGTTCTACCTGCGCGCCGGCAAGCGCATGCCACGACGGGTCACCGAGATCGCGATCCTGTTCAAGCAGGCGCCGCACCTGCCCTTCCACCCGACCGACGTCGAGATGCTCGGCAACAACCAGCTGGTCATCCGGGTGCAGCCCGACGAGGGCGTGACGCTGAAGTTCGGCTCCAAGGTGCCGGGCACGGCCATGGAGGTCCGCGACATCACCATGGACTTCCAGTACGGCGAGGCGTTCACGGACTCCTCCCCCGAGGCGTACGAGCGGCTCATCCTCGACGTCCTCATCGGCGACCGGACGCTGTTCCCGGACGCCGCCGAGGTGGAGGCGGGCTGGCGGGTCATCGACCCGCTGGAGGAGGCGTGGGCGGGCGTGAAGCCGGAACCCTACCGGGCTGGCGAGTGGGGCCCCCGCGCGGCGGACGAGATGCTGGCCCGGACCGGGCGGGCATGGCGGCGCGCGTGAGCACGACTTTCTACCTGGGGGTTGCGGCATGATCGGGCTGTGGGACACCACCGGCACAGAGGTGGTCAAGGCACTCGCCGCCGAGCGGCGCAGCGCGGGCGGCGTCACCAGCGGCCTGGCGCTCACCATGATCACGGTGGTCGACGAGAAGCACGTCCGGGAGGCGGAGGCCGCCGCGACGATCGCGGCGTCCGCGCACCCGTGCCGGGTGCTGATCGTGGTGCGCTCCGACATCGAGCGCAACACGAGCCGCCTCGACGCTGAGATCATCGTGGGTGGCCGCCTGGGGCCGTGCGAGGCTGTCGTCATGCGGATGTACGGGCGCCTCGCGCTGCACGCCGAGTCGGTGGTCATGCCGCTGCTCGCCCCGGACGTACCCGTGGTGACGTGGTGGCACGGGCAGCCGCCGGAACGCATCGCGTACGACTTCCTGGGGGTCGTGGCCGACCGGCGGGTGACGGACGCGAAGCAGGCGCCCGACCCGATCGCGGCGCTGCACGAGCGCGCCACGGACTACGCCCCGGGCGACACCGACCTGGCCTGGACCCGGATCACCCCGTGGCGCACCCTCGTGGCAAGCGCGTTCGACACGGTCGACGCCTCGATCGTGGCCGCCTCGGTGACGGCGCCCGAGAAGGACCCGACGGCCGCGCTCATGCGTGGCTGGCTGAAGTCGCGGCTGGGAATCGAGCCGGCCCTCATCGTCGACAACGCGGCGCCCCGGATGCGCACGGTGACGCTGACCTGCCGCAACGGCGACGAGCTGAGCCTCATGCGCGACGACGACGCGGCCGTGTTCCGCCGCAGCGGGCAACCCGACCACGCCCTGCCGCTGACCCGCCGGCCGCTCGGCGAGGAACTGGCCGAGGAGCTGCGCCGGCTGGACGCGGACCAGATCTACTCGGACGCGCTCGGCGCCCTGGCCGGACTGAGCGGGCTGCACGAGCGGCCCGGCACCCGGGTGCACATCTGGCAGGACCCGGCGCTCGAGGCGCGCGCCGAGGAGACCAACGGCACGGCGGCGGGGTAGCTCATGTCCCAGACAGGCGTGGTGGTCCACGCGGACGCGCAGTCCCTGGCGCAGGCCACGGCGGCCCGGCTGCTCGTGCGGCTCGTCGACGCGCAGAGCCACCGGGAGACGGCCTCGGTCGTCCTCACGGGCGGGCGCAGCGCAGCGGTGATCTACGCGGCGATGCGCGACAGTCCGGCCCGCGACGCCGTCGACTGGTCCAAGGTCGACTTCTGGTGGGGGGACGAGCGCTTCCTGCCGTCCGGCGACCCGGAGCGCAACGAGACACAGGCGCGCGAAGCGCTGCTCGACGCGCTCCCGGTGGACCCGGCCCGGGTGCACCCGATGCCGGCCAGCGACGGCCCGGACGGCGACGACCCGGAGGCGGCCGCCGGCCGCTACGCCGACGAGCTGGCCCGGGCCTCGCGGGGTGGCACCCCGGGGCTGCCGCGTTTCGACATCGTGCTGCTCGGCGTCGGCGAGGACGGCCATATCGCGTCCGTCTTCCCGGAGCACCCGGCCGTGTACGACACCCGGCCGGTGACGGCCGTGCGGGGCGCGCCGAAGCCGCCACCCGTACGGCTGACGCTCACCCAGGTCGCCATCAACACGGCGACGGAGGTGTGGCTGCTCGCCACCGGGGCCGGCAAGGCGTCCGCGGTGGGCACGGCGATAACCGCCAGCGGCCCGGTACGGCTGCCGGCCGCGAGCGTGCACGGCCAGGAGCGCACGTTGTGGCTCCTCGACCGCGAGGCCGCCCGCGACGTCCCCCCCCCACCTTCCACTAACCCACTAACACCGCCATAGCGGTCGCCCGGGCACCCAGCCGCGAGTTGTGGATTCTTTGGCCGACATAGCGACACATTGAATCCATAACCCTTGCCGGTGGCCCGTCAAAGAGCGCCGCCGCCGGCAGTCCTGGGCAGGGGTCGGCGGCCGACGCCCCGGTCGGGGCGGCGGGGGTAGCGGGACGCGGGCGCCGTTAGCGGGGGCGGCGTTCGTGGAGGCGACGCATGGCCTCCTCCAGGATCGCCGCGGCGTCCGCGTCGCTGCGCCGCTCCTTCACGTACGCCAGGTGCGTCTTGTACGGCTCGGCGCGGGGGCGCGCCGGGGGGTTCTGCTCGTCCTGGCCGGCTGGCAGGCCGCAGCGCGGGCACTCCCAGATCGCCGGCGCGGGCACATCGGCCGCGAAGGACGGTTCGGTCTGGTGGCCGTTGGCGCACCAGTAGGAGACGGACGTGCGGGCGACCGCTTCCATGCGGTCCTGACCGGCGTCGACCCATCGCATGGGGCCAGAGCCCACACGGGTCCCTCGAATGGCGTTACCACTTGCCACGACTCTCGCTCCTGGTGTCCCGGGGATGACAACCTGGTGGTGCGCATTACGTGGTGGTGCGCATGGTGCTGGCGGTGCTCCTGGGGCCTATGTGGCTCAGGAGACCGCTGGGACGCGCGTGGTCTACTGGGGGTGAAATAGACCAGCGCGCGGCGTGTGACACGCCGCGCGCTTGAGTCTAGGACGAACTGCGGATTTCAGATACTGCCACTTTCGGCAAGCTTGATCCACAGGCCGAATCCGACGATGCAGGCGAACCAGATCACGCCCACCACGATGGTGTAGCGGTCGAGGTTCTTCTCGGCGACCGAGGAGCCGGACAGGCTCGAGGAGACGCCGCCGCCGAACATGCTGGAGAGGCCGCCACCCTTACCGCGGTGGAGCAGGATGAGCAGCGTCAACAGCACACTCGTGATGATGAGCAGCACGACCAGGGTGTACGCGAACGCCATGGTGGTCGAAGTCCTCTCGGGTAATGGAGTGTCGCCGCCGGAATGGGACGCCGACGACGGCCCGTCAAGGATAGCGGGCGGGAGCCACCTGATGCGGGGAGGGCCCGCCCGGGCCCTCCCCGGCCGATCAGCTGCCGCCGGCCTCGTTGAACCGGCAGATGCCCGCGAACTCCTGGGCGTCCAGGCTGGCGCCGCCGACAAGGGCGCCGTCGATGTCGGGCTGGGCCATGATGCCGGCCGCGTTGGCGGCCTTCACCGAGCCGCCGTACAGGATCCGGGTGGCCCCGGCCACCTCGGCGTCGTACAGCTCCGCCAGGCGGACCCGGATCGCGCCGATGACCTCCTGCGCGTCTTCGGGCGTGGCCGTCTTGCCGGTGCCGATCGCCCAGACCGGCTCGTACGCCACGACGACCTTCTTGACCTGCTCGGCGGTCAGCCCGGCCAGGGCCCCGTCGAGCTGGGCGAGCGTGTACGCCACATGGGTGCCGGCCTCGCGGATCTCCAGGCCCTCGCCCACGCACAGGATCGGCGCGATGTCGCTGGCCAGCGCGGCCTTGACCTTCGCGTTCACCACGGCGTCGTCCTCGTTGTGGTAGGCGCGGCGCTCCGAGTGCCCCACCACCGCGTACGAGCAGCCCAGCGCGGCCAGCATCGCCCCGGAGATCTCGCCCGTGTAGGCGCCGGCGGTGTGCTGCGAGATGTCCTGCGCGCCGTAGCCGATGAGCAGCTTGTCGCCATCGACGGCCGTCTGCACGGTCCGGATCGACGTGAACGGCGGCAGGACGACCACCTCGACGTCCGCGAAGACCTTCTCGTTGAGGCTGAAGTTCAGCTCCTGGACGAGCTTGTTGGCCTCGCGGTGGTTCAGGTTCATCTTCCAGTTGCCGGCCATGAGAGGCCGGCGGGTGTACTCAGTCATCACTTCTCCAGGGCGGCCACGCCGGGGAGGGTCTTGCCCTCCAGGTACTCCAGGGAGGCGCCGCCACCGGTGGAGATGTGCCCGAAGGCGGACTCGTCGAGGCCGAGCGCGCGCACGGCCGCGGCCGAGTCGCCGCCGCCGACCACGGTGAAGCCGTCGACCTTCGTGATGGCCTCGGCGACGCCCCGGGTGCCGGCCGCGAACGGCGCCAGC
This sequence comes from Luedemannella helvata, assembly GCF_039528415.1. Lineage (NCBI taxonomy): Bacteria > Bacillati > Actinomycetota > Actinomycetes > Micromonosporales > Micromonosporaceae > Luedemannella > Luedemannella helvata. The sequence continues at coordinate 60,694 of NZ_BAAALS010000016.1, read as the reverse complement.
TCGAACACGCCCATCGGGCCGTTCCAGAACACGGTCTTCGCGGTGCCGAGCACCTCGGCGAACGCGGCCACCGTGTCGGGGCCGATGTCGAGGCCCAGCCACTCGGCCGGGATCGCGTCGGCCGTGACCGTGTCGACCTGCGCGTCGGCGGCGAACCTGTCGGCCACGACGACATCCGTCGGCACCTTGATCTTGCCGCTGGCGAGCAGGTCACGGCACGTGTCGACCTGGTCGTCCTCGAGCAGGGACTTGCCGACCTCGTAGCCCAGGGCCTTGAGGAAGGTGAAGCACATGCCCCCGCCGATGAGCAGCGTGTCGACCTTGGGCAGCAGCGCCTGGATGACGGCGAGCTTGTCGGAGACCTTCGAGCCGCCGAGCACGACCACGTAGGGCCGCTCGGGGTTGCCGGTCAGCGTCGAGAGCACCTCGACCTCGCGGAGCACCAGGCCGCCCGCGTAGTGCGGCAGCAGGGCCGGCACGTCGTAGACGCTGGCGTGCTTGCGGTGCACGGCGCCGAACGCGTCGTCCACGTACGCGTCGCCGAAGGCGGCCAGCTGAGCCGCGAACGCGCCCCGCTCGGCCTCGTCCTTGCTGGTCTCGCCCGGGTTGAAGCGCAGATTCTCCAGCAGCACCACGCCGCCGTCGGTCAACCGCGACACCGCGTCCTGGGCGGAGGCGCCCACGGTGTCGTCGGCGAAGACCACCGGCGAGCCGAGCAGCTCGCTGAACCGCACCGCGACCGGCGCCAGGGTGTACTTCGGGTCCGGCGCGCCCTTGGGGCGGCCGAGGTGGGACATGACGACCACCCGGGCGCCCGCGTCGCGCAGCGCGATGATGGTCGGCAGGACGGCGCGGATCCGGCCGTCGTCAGAGATCACCGACGGGTTGGCCTTGTCGAACGGGACGTTGAGGTCGGCGCGCACCAGGACGCGCCGACCCGCAACACCCTCGCTCAACAGGTCGTCGAGCGTACGGATCGTCACAGCGACGAACCCACCAGCTTGACGAGGTCCACGAGGCGGTTCGAGTAGCCCCACTCGTTGTCGTACCAGCCCACGACCTTGACCTGGTCGCCGATGACCTTGGTGAGGCCGGCGTCGAAGATGCACGAGGCCGGGTCGGTCACGATGTCGGTCGAGACGATGTCGTCCTCGGTGTAGACCAGGATGCCCTTGAGCGGGCCCTCGGCGGCGGCCTTGACCACCGCGTTGACCTCCTCGACCGTGGTCTCGCGGCCGGCGGTGAAGGTGAGGTCGGTCGCCGAGCCGGTCGGCACCGGCACGCGCAGCGCGTAGCCGTCGAGCTTGCCCTTGAGCTCCGGCAGGACCAGGCCGATCGCCTTGGCGGCGCCGGTCGAGGTCGGCACGATGTTCAGCGCGGCGGCCCGGGCGCGACGCAGGTCCTTGTGCGGGCCGTCCTGCAGGTTCTGGTCCTGCGTGTACGCGTGGATCGTGGTCATCAGGCCCTTGACGATGCCGAACTCGTCGTTGAGGGCCTTGGCCATCGGCGCGAGGCAGTTGGTGGTGCAGCTCGCGTTCGAGATGATGTTGTGCGTGGCCGGGTCGTACTGGTCCTGGTTGACGCCCATGACGACCGTGACGTCCTCGTTCTTGGCCGGGGCCGAGATGATGACCTTCTTGGCGCCACCGTCGAGGTGGGCCTTGGCCTTGGTGGCGTCCGTGAAGAAACCGGTCGACTCGATCACCACGTCGGCGCCCAGGTCGCCCCAGGGCAGCTTGCCGGGGTCGCGCTCGGCCAGCGCCTTGAAGGTGTGGCCGCCCACGGTGATCTCGTCCGCCGTGGCCTTGACCTCCTGGCCCAGGCGGCCCAGGATGCTGTCGTACTTCAGCAGGTGGGCGAGCGTGGTGTTGTCCGTGAGGTCGTTGACGCCAACGATCTCGATGTCCGCGCCCTGCACTAGGGCGGCGCGGAAGAAGTTCCGGCCGATCCGGCCAAAGCCGTTGATACCAACCCGGATGGTCACAGGGATTCAGCTCCTCGCCACTGTGCGCCGACCTCTCCGGCCGGCTCGTTAGATCTAGTCGGGCACCCGCCGCAGTCGATGAGTGGCCGGGCGTGAGACCGAACCACGGCCTCGTCGCCGCACACAACAAACACTATCCGAGCAGGAGTCAGCGCACGGAAACGGGGTCGAAACCTCAAGGGTGACGCGCGCCTCAGCTGGCCAGCATTTCCGCGGTGACGACCGACTCCGTATCGGGAATGCCCAGGTCGCGGGCGCGCTTGTCGGCCAGGGCCAGCAGGCGGCGGATGCGGCCGGCGATCGCGTCCTTCGTCAGCGGCGGGTCGGCGAGGGCGCCCAACTCCTCCAGCGAGGCCTGCCGGTGCTCCAGGCGCAGCCGGCCGGCGCTGGTGAGGTGCCACGGCGCGTCGTCGCCCAGGATGTCCAGCGCGCGGGTGACGCGCGCGCTGGCCGCCACCGCGGCGCGGGCGGAGCGGCGCAGGTTCGCGTCGTCGAAGTTGGCCAGGCGGTTGGCCGTGGCGCGCACCTCCCGGCGTACCCGTCGCTCCTCCCACGAGAGCACGCTGGCGTGCGCGCCGATGCGGGTGAGCAGCGCGGCGATCGCGTCGCCGTCCTTGACCACGACCCGGTCGACGCCGCGCACCTCGCGGGCCTTCGCCGCGATGCCGATGCGGCGGGCGGCGCCCACGAGCGCCAGCGCGGACTCCGGACCCGGGCAGGTGATCTCCAGGGCGCAAGAACGGCCCGGCTCGGTCAACGACCCGTGCGCCAGGAAGGCGCCGCGCCACGCGGCCACGGCGCAGCAGGTGCTCGCCGAGACCACGTGCGGCGGCAGGCCGCGCACGGGCCGGCCGCGCACGTCGAGCAGCCCGGTCTGGCGGGCCAGGGCCTCGCCGTCCTTGACCACCCGCACGATGTAGTGGCTGGCCCGGCGCAGGCCGCCCGAGGCGAGCACGTGAAACTCACTCGGGTACCCGTACACCTCGGCGATCTCGCGCCGCAGGCGGCGGGCGGCGACGCCGGTGTCGAGCTCCGCCTCCACCACGACGCGGCCCGAGACAATGTGCAGCCCGCCCGCGAAGCGCAGCAGCGCCGCCATCTCGGAGCGCCGGCAGCAGGGCTTGGACACGTCCACCCGGCTCAGTTCATCCTTGACCGAAGCGGTCATCGCCATAGTGTCGTCACCTCGCGGGGGCTTTCTGGCCTATGGGTTCCTGGTCCTGCACGGTCGCGGCCTGTTCCGGTGCCGGTTGGGTCGCCAGCACCGAACGCAGCGCCTGCGCCAGCGCGTCCGGGTTGTGCCGGGGGCTGCCGTCGGCGACGGCCACCGCGGCCGAGACGACCCGGGCACCCAGCGATTCTGCCGCGACGCGCAGCCCGGCGGGATCGCCGATCGCGTTAACGTCGGCAAGAACTACATCTGCTCGCAGGCCAGGCAGGTAACGGCCGAGCGCCCGAAGATGATCCGGCAGCGACAGCCCGGACGTCTCGTCCTCGGCCCTGAGATTGAGGGTCACCAACCGCTGCGCCGGGCTCGCCATGATCGCCTCGGCCAGCTGGGGGACGAGCAGATGCGGAATCACGCTCGTGTACCAGGACCCGGGGCCGAACAGCAGCCAGTCGGCGGCCCGCACGGCCTCGACCGCCTCGGCGCACGCCTGCGGCCGGGGCGGCGCCAGACGCACGCTGAGCACCTCGCCGGGCGTCACGGCGACCGCGTGCTGGCCCCGCACCGCCAGCACGTCGCCCGGCCGGCCGGGGTCCGCGCCGCGCACGGTCGCCTCGATGTCGACCGGGGTACGCGACATCGGCAGCACCCGCCCGCCGGCGCGCATGAGCGTGCCCGCCAGCTCAAGCGCGGCCACCGGGTCGCCGGACTGCTCCATGAGCGCACACAGCAGCAGGTTGCCCATGGCGTGCCCGGCCAGCGGCGCGGCGCCGCCGAAGCGGTACTGGAGCACGCCGGCCGCGGCCACGCCGACCTGGTCGTCGGGGTCGATCAGCGCCGCGAGGGCCTGGCGCAGGTCGCCGGGGGGCAGGCCGCCCCGTTCGGCCCGCAGCCGGCCGCTGGAGCCGCCGTTGTCGCCCACGGTGACCACCGCGGTGATGTCCAGGCCGAGCGGGTCGCGCAGCAGCCGCAGGCCACGCAGGATCGTGGCGAGCCCGTGCCCGCCACCGAAGGCGACGACGTTTGTCATTCGCGCCCCAGGTCACGGTGCTGGGCGTGGGCGGACAGGCGGGTCTCGCGCAGCCGGCGCGCCAGCTCCTCGGCGATCGCCACGCTGCGGTGCTTGCCGCCCGTGCAGCCGACCGCCACGGTGACGTAGCGCTTGCCCTCCCGCTCGAAGCCCGGCGCGGTCGCGTTGATAAGTCGGACGAATGTCTCCACGAACGTGCCCGCCCCACGCTGGCCCAGCACGTACCGGCTGACCTCGGTCTCCCGGCCGGTGTGCTCGCGCAGCTCCGGCACCCAGTACGGGTTGGGCAGGAACCGCGCGTCGACCACGAAGTCCGCGTCGGGCGGCAGGCCGTACTTGAAGCCGAAGGACAGCACGGTGACCCGCAGCTGGCGTTCGTCCTCGCTGGCGAACAGCTCCTCGGTGCGGGCGCGCAGCTGGTTCACGTTCAGGTGGGTTGTGTCGATGATCACGTCGGCGGACTCGCGGGCGTCGGCGAGCAGCGCGCGTTCGGCCGCGATGCCGTCGGACAGCCGGCCATCGCCCTGTAGCGGGTGCGAGCGGCGCACGTTCTCGAAGCGCCGGATGAGCACCTCGTCGTCGGCGTCGACGAACAGCACGTGCGGCTCGAACCCGCGCTCGCGCAGGGCGTGGATCGCGCCTGTGATGTCGGTGGAGAACGCGCGGGAGCGCACGTCGAGGACCATGGCGGTCTTGCGGGTCGCGCCGCCGGCCCGCTGCGCCAGCATGGCCATGTCCAGCATCAGCGCGGGCGGCAGGTTGTCCACCACGTAGTAGCCGACGTTCTCCATGGCCCGCGCGACCGTGCTGCGCCCGCCGCCGGACACGCCGGTGATGATCACCAGCTCCGTCCCGCCGCCCGGGTCCTTAGCGGTTTCGGCGCCAGCCGATCCCTCCGTCACGCAACCCCCTGCCCGATGCCGCCTGCCTACGACCGACCACCGCGGCCGGACGTGCCCGCACCGCGATGGCCAAATCTACGTGTCGGACGCTTCCGGGTCGCGGGCGGTGTCAGTTTTGTCCGGAAGCGCCCCCGACGGATCCCCGACCGTAACCTCACCGGCCGTGCCACGGACCGGCGCTTCGTCACCCGCCAGGAGGGCGAGGATCGCCTGCGCCGTCCGCGGGCCGACCCCCGGCACCTCCGTGATCTCCTCGACCGTAGCGGCCGCCAGGCGCTTCAGCGAGCCGAAGTGACGCAGCAGCGCCTTGCGCCGGATCTCGCCCAGCCCGGGCACCCCGTCCAGGGCCGAGGCCGTCATCCGCTTGGACCGGCGCTCGCGGTGGAACGTGATGGCGAACCGGTGCGCCTCGTCGCGTACGCGCTGCAGCAGGTAGAGCGCCTCGGAGGCGCGCGGCAGGATGACCGGGAAGTCGTTGTCCGGCAGCCACACCTCCTCCATGCGCTTGGCCAGCCCGCACAGCGCCACGTCCACGATGCCGAGCTCGTCGAGCGCCCGGGCGGCCGCCTGCACCTGCGGCTGCCCGCCGTCGACGACCACGAGCTGCGGCGGGTAGGCGAACTTGGCCGGGCGGCCGGTCTTCGGGTCGATGCGCGGGCGGTCGGGGTCCGTCGCAAGGCCGCCGGAGAAGTGATTTTCTTCGGCGGCGGACCTGCGACCTTCCAGCTCCGCGTCCTCGGCGGCCTGCAGGTAGCGCGCGAACCGGCGGCGCAGCACCTCCCCCATCGCGGCCGTGTCGTCCGTCGCGCCCCGCACCGCGAAGCGGCGGTATTCACTCTTACGGGCGAGACCGTCCTCGAAGACGACCATGCTGGCCACCACGTCCGTGCCCTGGATCTGCGACACGTCGTAGCACTCGATGCGCAGCGGCGCGGCCGGCAGTTCCAGCGCCTCGGCCAGTTCTTCCAGCGCCTGGCTGCGCGCCGTGAGGTCGCCGGCCCGGCGCAGCTTGTGCTGCACCAGCGCCTCGGCCGCGTTGCGCGCCACCGTCTCCATCAGCGCCTTCTTGTCGCCGCGCTGCGGCACCCGCAGGTGCACCCGGCTGCCGCGCTTGGTCGACAGCCACTCGGCCAGCGCGTCGGCGTCCGGGGGCAGCTCCGGGACGAGCACCTCGCGCGGGATGTCGACGTCGTCGTCCGCGCCGTAGATCTGCGAGCAGAACTGGTGCACCAGGTCGCCCGCGGTCAGCTCCTCGGTCTTTTCCACCACCCAGCCGCGCTGGCCGCGCACCCGACCGGTACGCACGTGGAAGACCTGGACCGCGGCCTGCAGCTCGTCGTCGGCGAACGCCATCACGTCGGCGTCCGTACCGTCGCCGAAGACCACGGACTGCTTCTCCATGGCCCGGCGCAGGGCGGCCAGGTCGTCGCGCAGCCGGGCGGCCCGCTCGAACTCCAGCTCCTGCGACGCGGCGAGCATCGCGCGCTCCAGGTGGCGCTCCATGCGGTCGGTGCGCCCGGCCATGAAGTCGCAGAAGTCCTCCACGATCGAACGGTGCTCCTCGGCGCTGACCCGGCCCACGCACGGGGCCGAGCACTTGCCGATGTCACCGAGCAGGCACGGCCGCCCGATCTGGCTGTGCCGCTTGAACACCCCGGCCGAGCAGGTGCGCGCGGGGAAGACCCGCAGCAGCAGGTCGAGGGTCTCGCGGATGGCCCACGCGTGCGAGTAGGGCCCGAAGTAGCGCACCCCCTTGCGCTTGGCGCCGCGCATCACGAGCAGGCGGGGATACTCCTCGTCCAGGGTGACGGCCAGGTAGGGGTACGACTTGTCGTCGCGGTAGCGGACGTTGAACCGGGGGTCGTACTCCTTGATCCAGGCGTACTCCAGCTGGAGGGCCTCGACCTCGGTGCCGACCGTGACCCAGTCGACCGACGCGGCCGTGTTGACCATCTGCTGGGTGCGTGGATGCAGCGTCCACGGGTCGGCGAAGTAGGAGTTCAGCCGTTGGCGCAGGCTGCGCGCCTTGCCCACGTAGATGACGCGGCCGGCCGTCTCGCCCGGGCCGGGCGCGGCGCGGAACCGGTAGACCCCCGGTGACTCGGGAATGGTCCCCGGCGCGGGGCGGTAGGAGGCGGAGGAGCCGCGCGCGACTGGCACGCCTGCAAGGCTAGCTTGACGGGCTGACACCCCCTGCCGACCAGCGGTCCGCGCTGTCGGCCGGCCCGCCGGTCCCGTCACGAACCGGCGGGCCCGTGAGCCCTCAGGTCTGGGCGACGACGTTGCCGTTCTCGACCTTGACCGGGATGTCCTTGAGGCCGCTCGTGGCCGGGCCGCTCAGCCGCGCCCCGTCCTCGATCGCGAACAGGGAGTTGTGGTTCGGGCACTCCGACTTGCCGTCCGTCGGCGGCTTCACCAGCGTGCCCATGTGCGGGCAGTGCGCGTCGTACGCCTTGACGGTGCCGTCGGCCAGCTTCACCACGAGCACGGTGCCCACCACCACACCGCCGCCGGACGGGATGTCGGCCTCCTTGGCCAGCACCGTGCCCGTCGAACCGCCGCCGGGCGCCGCCGAGGAGGGCGCGTCAGCCGGCCCGCCGCCGGTCCCCGTGTTGGCCGGTGGGGTCTCCGTATCGCTGCCGCAGGCGCCGAGTAACAGCGCGAGGCAGGCCGCCCCGCCGCCGGCGAGCACCGCGCGCCTGCTGGCACCGGTCGGGCTCAGCTGATCCTGGTCGTTCATCGATCCTCCCTCGTCTTTATGGCTACGAACGGGAGGAACGGGCACCGCCCGCGTCCGGTTCACCGTCCGGTCGAATGTTTGCGAACCTTATCGCGCCCGAAACAAGACCAGCTCAATGAAGGGATCTCATTCACGCAGGTGGATTACGGTGCGGTCACCTTTCGCGACTTCCCAGCGGCCTTCGCCGGAGCCTTGGCGGTCGTGCGGGCCGCCTTCCTGGCGGCGGCACCGTTGGCCTTGGCGGCGCGGCTGGTGGCCTTCGTGGCGCCGCTCGGCTCCCCGTCGAGCTTGAGCACGTGCCGCAGCCATTGGCCGGTGTAACTTTCCGGGATCTCGGCGATCTCCTCCGGCGTGCCGACCGCCACGACCGTGCCGCCCTTGTGGCCGCCCTCCGGGCCCATGTCGATGATCCAGTCTGCGGTCTTGATCACATCGAGGTTGTGCTCGATGACGATGACCGTGTTGCCCTTGTCGACCAGGCTGTCCAGAACGATCAGCAGCTTGCGGATGTCCTCGAAGTGCAGGCCCGTGGTCGGCTCGTCCAGCACGTACACCGTGCGGCCCGTGGAGCGCTTCTGCAGCTCGCTGGCGAGCTTGACGCGCTGGGCCTCACCGCCGGACAGGGTGGGGGCCGGCTGGCCGAGCCGCACATACCCCAGGCCCACATCGACGAGGGTCTTCAGGTGACGGTGGATCGCCGGGATGGCCTCGAAGAACGTCGAGGCCTCCTCGATCGGCATGTCCAGCACCTCGGAGATGGTGCGGCCCTTGTAGTGGACCTCCAGGGTCTCCCGGTTGTACCGGGCGCCCTTGCACACCTCGCACGGCACGTACACGTCCGGGAGGAAGTTCATCTCGATCTTGATCGTGCCGTCGCCCGCGCAGTTCTCGCACCGGCCGCCCTTGACGTTGAAGGAGAACCGCCCGGGACCGTAGCCCCGGACCTTCGCCTCGGTCGTCTCCGCGAACAGCTTGCGGATGTGGTCGAAGACCCCGGTGTACGTGGCCGGGTTCGACCGCGGCGTGCGGCCGATCGGCGACTGGTCGACGCCGACGACCTTGTCGAGGTGCTCCAGGCCGGTCACGCGGGTGTGCCGGCCGGGGACCATCCGGGCGCCGTTGATCTGGTTGGCCAGCACCGCGTACAGGATGTCGTTGACCAGGGTGGACTTGCCCGACCCGGACACGCCCGTGACCGCGATGAACTGGCCCAGCGGGAAGGTGACCGTCAGGTTGCGCAGGTTGTGCTCGCGCGCGCCGAGCACCGCCAGCTCGCGGCCCGGCGTCTGGATGCGCCGCGCCCCCGGCACCGGGATCTCCCTACGACCCGACAGGTAGGCCCCGGTGATGGACTCCTTGCTGTCGTAGATCTCCTTGACCGGGCCGCTGTGCACGATGCGGCCGCCGTGCTCGCCCGCGCCCGGCCCGATGTCGACGATCCAGTCGGCCGTGCGGATGGTGTCCTCGTCGTGCTCGACGACGATGAGCGTGTTGCCCAGGCTCTTGAGCCGCACGAGCGTCTCGATGAGGCGGTGGTTGTCGCGCTGGTGCAGGCCGATGCTCGGCTCGTCCAGCACGTACAGCACGCCGACGAGGCCGGAGCCGATCTGGGTGGCCAGGCGGATGCGCTGCGCCTCGCCGCCGGACAGCGTGCCGGCGGCCCGGTCGAGCGACAGGTAGTCCAGGCCCACGTCGACCAGGAAGCGCAGCCGCGCGTTGATCTCCTTGAGCACCCGCTCGGCGATCATCCGCTGGCGGTCGTTGAGTTCCAGCGCCCCGACGAAGTCGGCGCACTCCCCCACGGACAGCGCGCACACGTCCGCGATGCTCTTGCCGCCCAGGGTCACGGCCAGCACCTCGGGCTTGAGCCGGGCACCGGCGCACGCCGGGCACGGCACATCGCGCATGTAGCCCTCGTACTTGTCGCGCGACCAGTCCGACTCGGTGTCCGAGTGCCGGCGCTCGATCCACTGCACGACGCCCTCGAAGCCCGTGTAGTAGGACCGCTCGCGCCCGTACTTGTTGCGGTAGCGCACGTGCACCTGGTCGTCGCTGCCGTAGAGGATCTCCTTCTGTGCCCGCTCGGGGATCTTGCGCCACGGGGTGTCCAGGTCGAAGCCCTCGGCCTGGCCGAGCGCCTCCAGCAGCCGCAGGAAGTAGTCGAGCGTGTGCCCGCCCGACCAGGGTTGGATGGCGCCCTCGCGCAGCGTCCGCTCCGGGTCGGGAATGATCAGCTCGGGGTCGACCTCCTTCTTCGTGCCCAGACCGGTGCACTCCGGGCACGCGCCGTAGGGGGCGTTGAAGGAGAACGAGCGGGGCTCCAGGTCCTCGATGGCGAGCGGGTGCTCGTTGGGGCAGGCCAGGTGCTCGCTGAACTTGCGCTCCCGGTGCTCGTCGTCCTCGGGGAGGTCGACGAAGTCGAGGATGACGATGCCGGCGGCCAGGCCGAGTGCCGTCTCCACGGAGTCGGTGAGGCGCTGCTTGGCGGACTCCTTCACCGCGAGCCGGTCGACGACCACCTCGATGGTGTGCTTCTCCTGCTTCTTGAGCTTGGGCGGCTCGGTGAGCGGGTGCACCACGCCGTCGACCCGGGCCCGGGCGAAGCCCTTGGTCTGCAGCTCGCCGAACAGGTCGAGGTACTCCCCCTTGCGGCCGCGCACGACCGGCGCCAGCACCTGGAAGCGGGTGCCCTCCGGCATGGCGAGCACCCGGTCGACGATCTGCTGCGGGGTCTGCTTGCTGATCGCCGCGCCGCAGACCGGGCAGTGCGGCTCGCCGGCCCGGGCGAAGAGCAGGCGGAGGTAGTCGTAGACCTCGGTGATCGTGCCGACCGTGGAGCGCGGGTTGCGCGAGGTGGCCTTCTGGTCGATCGAGACGGCCGGGGAGAGACCCTCGATGAAGTCGACGTCCGGTTTGTCCATTTGACCGAGGAACTGCCGCGCGTACGACGACAGCGACTCGACGTACCGGCGCTGCCCCTCCGCGAAGATCGTGTCGAACGCGAGGCTCGACTTGCCCGACCCGGACAGCCCGGTGAATACGATCATCGCGTCCCGGGGCAGGTCGAGGTTCACGTCACGGAGGTTGTGCTCCCGCGCGCCACGGACAATCAGACGGTCGGTCACGTCGAGACCCTCACTGGTCGTTACGAGAATTCTCCGGCGGGAGCCCGAACCGCGGGCCCAACGCCGCCGCGGGCAACTGTAGTCCGGCCCTGTGACATTCCCGTTCCGCAGCCGTCTGAGCGGCCTGGATCACCCGTTCGGACGCACCACGACCCGGTCGATCACCGGCGCGGGTCCCCACGCGTTGCCGAACCGTAGGGTGTTGACTCCCTGACGGAGCGTCACCCATACGATCTTCGACCGTACCTCACGCGTCGGCGGGAACCTCCCGAGGTGCACCGGCGCCCGGCCGTCCACCCGTACGGTCGCTCCCACCGCGCGGCCGGCCAGGCCGTCCGGCGTCAGGTAGTACACCAGCACCGCGTACCGCCCCGGCCTCGGCGCCCGGACGTCCGTGAACCGCAGCCAGCCCTCCGGCTGCCCGCGCGCCGCCCGGCCCAACCCGGACACCGCACCGCCGTTGAAGACACCCGCCCGGCGCATCCGCTGCGCACCTCCGGCCACGTCGTTGTCGGGCGACTCCGCCTCCAGGATCAGCCAGCCCGGCGCGGCCGGCCGCGGTGGCGGCGCGCGGTGCGGGCCCGACCCCGGACGCCGCGCGTGCCCCACTCCGGTCGGCGTCAGCCGGGCCCCGGCCGGCTCCCGCGGCTGCCGGGTCGCTCCTACGCCCCCGGTCGCCGCCCGGCCCGCCCCGCTGTCGCCGTGTGACGGACGCGGCGGGGGCGGCGCGACCGGCGCGCGCTGCGGCGTACTGCCAAAGCTCGGATCGTCCCCGAACACGGACCCGCCGGCCGCGCCGTCGAAGCCGACCACCGACTCCATGGGGCGCTCCGCGCCGCCCGTGAGGGCGACCACCGTGGTCAGCGCCGTCACCGCCAGGACCCCGAACACCAACATCAGGCGGGTACGGCTCACCGGTAGCGCCTCGTCGTCCGACACGGTGTGCTGGCGCGACAGGCGCACGTCGCGCCAGCCGAGCCCCGGCGCCGGCGCGGAGGTCACGATGGGCAACGCCTGCGTCTGCGCGTCGGCCGGGCCGACCCCTGGCGCCGCCATCGCTCGCCCCCGTTTCCGCGCAGGTCAGGGGCGGACCCCCCGCGGCCGCTGGACCTGCGCTTTCCGCTTCCACCTTGCCCGGTCATCGGCCATCCGGCGGGCATCGTTGCGGCGAGTCTCGACAGCTATCTCGCGGTGCAGGCGCTGCCAGTTCTCCCAGCGCCGGTTCGTGAGCTCCCCGACGGCCAGCGCGTCCGCGACCGCGCACCCCGGCTCGCCCTGGTGGCGGCAGTCCGTGAACTGGCACCGCGCGGCCAGCTGCGCCACGTCGCCAAAGGCCGTGTCGATGCCCGCGTCGGCCGCCCCGAGGCCGACGCCGCGTAACCCGGGGGTGTCGAGCACCGCCCCGCCGCCCGGGATCGGGATGAGGGCGCGGTAGGTGGTCGTGTGCCGGCCGCGCCCGTCCACCCGACGGATCTCCTGGGTACCCATGACGGCGGTGCCGGCGAGCGCGTTGACCAGCGAGGATTTGCCCGCACCCGACCGGCCCACGAGGCCCAGGGTGCGCCCGCTGCCGACGAACGGGCGTAAGCGGTGCAGCCCGCGCCCGTCGACCGTGCTCACGGCGTGAACGGGCGTCTTCGGCGCGATCAGGCCGATCTGCGCGGCGATCGCGGCCGGGTCGCGGGCGAGATCGGACTTGGTGAGCACGACCAGGGGTTGCGCGCCCGAGTCCCAGGCCAGAGTGAGCAGCCGCTCGATGCGGGCCAGGTCCGGCTCCGGGTCGACCGGTTCCACGATGGCGACGGCGTCCACGTTCGCGGCGAGCACCTGCTGGTGGGACGTGGTGCCGGCCGCCGACCGGACGAGCGCCGTGCGCCGGGGCAGGACCCCCTCGACGGTCGTCCGGCGGTCGGGCCAGGCGCGCAGGACGACCCAGTCACCGGCGCACGGCAGGCTCAACGGGTCACGCCTGGCGGCGGACAGCAGGGTCCCGGCGAATGTGGCGCGCTCGACACCGTTGCGGCTGATCACGGTGCAGGCGCCCCGGTCAACGCGCGTCACGCGGGCTGGTCGGGTGTCGGGCCGGGCACAGGGGGCGAAGACGGCGGCGTATGCGGCGTCCCAGCCGAGGGACGCCAGATCGAACGTCATTCGGACAGTCCTTGTCATAGAGGAGTGCGCGGTAACTGGGTGCTCAGTTCGTCGCCACAGGACAGCGGCAACAATGCACCGGCGCGCTGGAGGGGGCGCTGGCAACGTGACCGGTCGCTACCGGCATGGGGCCCACCTCCTCTCACCGTTCTGGTCGGTCATCACCGATCGGGACGATTCCCCGTTGCCGACGACCGTAAGCCCCCGCGGCCCGGCAGGAAACCGAATATCGCTCGTACCGGGCGTATTTGGGGAGGTCAGGGCGGGGCTCGGGGCGGCTGGCGGTGGCGGGGGCCACACGGCCCGCTAGGGTCGTTGTGTGACGTACACCGGGCATGTGGACCCCCGCGGACCCGCAGCGGTCCGCGACCTGGCGGAGCTGTCCATCACCAAGGTCTCCGTCGGCCCCATGGACAACAACGCGTACCTGCTGCGGTGCCGCGAGACGGGCGAGCAGCTGCTCATCGACGCGGCCAACGATCCCGACCGGCTCCTCGCGGTAACCGGTGACGCCGGGCTCGCCACGGTCGTGACGACCCATCGACACCATGACCACTGGTTCGCGCTGGAGGACGTCGTCGAGGCGACGGGCGCGCGCAGCCTCGCCCACGAGGCCGACGCCGGGGAACTGCCCGCCGTGTCGGGCAGCCTGCGCGACGGCGACGAGGTACCGGTCGGCAATGTCGCCCTTGAGGTGATCCACCTGGTCGGGCATACCCCGGGCTCGATCGCCCTGCTCTACCGCGACCCGTCCGGGCCGCCGCACCTGTTCACGGGCGACTCGCTGTTTCCCGGCGGTCCCGGGCGGACAACGAACCCGACCGACTTCACCACCCTCATGAACGACCTTGAGACAAAGGTCTTCGGGCGGCTGCCCGACGATACGTGGTTCTATCCGGGGCACGGCGACGACAGCACCCTCGGAAACGAGCGCCCCGCCATCCCGCAGTGGCGCGCACGAGGCTGGTAGCCCACCGTCCACTGAGCCTTCCGCAGTCTGACATCGAGTGATGTCGTGACGCCAAGCCCTTGTACAGGGCCGCGAATGCCAACGGCGGCGCCGGATCCAAGAGGTCGCTCCGCCACGTTGACTGGCCGTTGTTCCTCCGTCGAGGATGCCGATCATTGCGACGTGGCGGAGGCGACGATGGCGGATCCGATCCTGGTCCCGTTCGAGGGCAACGGTTCTGGCGAAGCTGACCTGACCTGGGGACAGCAGCACATCTGGGACTGGATGACAACGAGCGGCAAGACACTGAACATGACCGCCACCCGGGCGCTGGACGAGGGCGCCACCATCGACGAGTTCGTCGACGAGCTGCGCTTTTTCATGAGTCGTTTCGAGGCCATGCGCACCCGGTACCGGTTCGACGAGCACGGCTGGCCGCGCCAGGTGGTCCACCGCACAGGTGAGGCGACGTTGCGCCTCGTCGACGCGCCGACCGGAACGGATCCGGCCGAGGTCGCAGCGGCCGTCTCGGCCAGCGACCAGGAAAAGCACTTCGATCACGCCAATGAATGGCCCGTACGGATGACGCTGGTACGCCAGGACGGGCGGCTCACGCACCTGGTGACGACTCTCGGCCATGCCCTCTTCGACTCCATCGCGGCGATGGTGATGTTCACCGACCTGCTCGACCGGGACCCGGCGACCGGCGCGGCCAAGGAGCCGATCTCGGACATGACCCCGCTGGAGCTGGCGGCGTGGCAGGCGTCGCCGGCCGCGCAACGGCAGAGCGCCGCGGCGCTGCGGTACTGGGAGCAGCACCTGCGCGCCATCCCGGCGCGACGCTCGGCCGGGCCGGTCCACGCGGTACCGCCCGACGAGGAACGCTACTGGCGCTACGTGTACGAGTCGCCCGCGATCGGTCTCGCGCTGCGGCGCCTCGCCCGGCGGCTGGGCGCGGAGACGACGTCGATCCTGCTGACCGCGTACGCAATGGCGCTGGCCGAGGTGGCCGCGCACCACCCGGTGGTCCTGCAGGTTCTCGTCAACAACCGGTTCCGCAGTCGCCTCGCCCGGACGGTGAGCCCGGTCAACCAGGCCGGCCTGTTCGTGCTCGACCTCGCCGGGGCGACCTTCGACGAGGCGGTGGCCCGCACCCGGCAGCGGACGATCTCGGTGTACAAGCACGCGTACTACAACCAGGTCGACCGCGATCGGCTCGTCGCCCGCGTCGCGCGGGAACGCGGGTCGGAGATCGAGCTCGCGTCCTTCGTCAACGACCGCCGTACCCAGACGTCGGTGGACGTGGACAGTCCGCCCCCGTCTGCGGCGGACGTGCGGGCCGCGCTGCCGGCGAGCAGGCTGCGCCTGGAACCGTTCGATTCCTTCAACAAGAGCCTCATGCTCACGATCAATGACGCCCCGGACGGGGTGATGATGACGTTCGAGACGGACGTCGCGTTCCTCCCGCTCACTCAGCTGGAGGCGGTTGTCCACCGGGTCGAGGCGCTGGTCGTCGGGGCGGCGCTGGAGGAGGACGGCGCGTCAACGGAGCGCGGCGACGGCGGTGTGCAGGTTGCGGGTCGCGAGCAGCGATGAGCGCACCTCCTGGAGCAGTTCGGTGGTGTGCAGCCGCCGACCCCACGTCCGCGTGACGGCGTCGTCGTAGCCGAGCGTCTCGATGCCGCAGCCGTAGCGGTCGCCGAGCAGGCGTACGGCGTCGCAGTGCTGGTGGCGCACGTACGGCGCGTTGGTGATCAGCAGGACGCGGTCGGCCGGGGTCGGGGTGTGCACGTGTTCGGCCCACCCGATGAGCGTGTCGGCCGTGTTGGCGCGCTGCGGCGGGCGGGTGGACGGGGCCGCGAGCACGTGCGCCTCCGTCCCGCCGTCGGCCCAGGCCCGGTGCCACCAGCCGGCTCCGTCGCGGACGGTCGTCGGCTCGGTGAGGCCCAGGTAGCGGCGCAGGCCGACGGCCATCATGTCGGCCTCGGTCTCGAACGGTTCGAGCCCGAGCCGGATGCCCTCGCGGTGTTCGCGGTCGTCGCGGTGGCGCAGGCTGCCCAGGCCGGTGACCGTCCGGGCGCGTAGGCCGGCCGCGAGCAGGCGGGCCGCGTACTCGGCCCGGCCGAGGGCCACCCGGATGCCGCCGCCCAGCACGATCACGTGGTCGTACCGGTCGTGCGCGGGGCCGTCCGCCCCGCCCAGGCCCAGCACGTGGATGAGCGCGCGCAGCCGGGCATCCAGGTCCGGGTCGTAGTCGACGCGGTGGTTGTCGAACCGTTCCCTCGTACCGCCCCGGAAGTCCCAGACCCGCGAGAAGTCCGCCAGGTGATCGAGCACCGCGCCGAGGGGCGCGTCGGGTACCTCGCCGCCGAAGTGCCCGACCAGCTCCGCCATGTCCGGCGAGGTCACCCACGCGGCGATGGAGGCCGCCACGGTGTCCGGGTCGGGCCCGCCGGGTTCGCATGGTGGCAGCGCGAACGGTCGCGTCACCGCGCTGGCACCTCCTTGACTGTCCGGGGGCCAGCAGATTACCGGAGTCAGGCGGTCTGGCGGGTGCCGAAGAGCATGCGGGCAAGGGTGACCATCATGACCACCACGGCGCCGACGAGGGCCAGCCACGACCACGCCCAGCCGACCGTGAAGCTGAGCACGGCGAAGGCGGCGAACGCCGCGAGCCAGATCGTCGCCGTGTAGAGACCGAAGCGGGCCGCCGCCGCGGGGTCCTCGCTGAACCGGTCGCCCGCGCGCTCGTGCTCGGCGTGCATCCGCACCACCCACGGCTTGTGCCGGTTGGTGTGGGTGGCCCCGAGCTGGGCGAACACGACGATGGCGACGACCACGGCGGCCACCGCGCCGACGAGCCAGCCCAGCGGCAGGCCGCGCAGGCACAGCAGGCCCGTGCCGACGCCGGCGAGCGTCAGCGCGGTCGCCACGCCGAACCCGCCCGCGCGCCGGGCCGGGAGGGGATAGCTCGTCGTGGTCTCCTGGCGCAGCGCGTCGGCCACGATGGCGCCACACGCGACGGCGAGCACGGCGACGGCCGCCAGCGGCAGGGCCAGCGCCATGTCGACGCCGAAGAACGGCAGCGCGGCGACGGCGAGCGCACCGGCGGCCATGAGCGAAACGACCACCGTACGGACGACGTACGCGGGCCGGGGCCGCACCCGGTGACGCACCCAGGCGGGTACGGTCGCGAAGGCCGTGGCCGTCTCGTCGACGACCGACCGGACGTCGCCCAGCTCGTCGATGGCGCGCCGGGCGGCCTCGGCCGGCCCGACACCGCTGTCGGTGAACTCGGCGACCCGGGCCACGAGGTTGGCCCGCATCTCCTCCTTGAGGTCCTGCGTCTCGGGCGTCATGTCGATGCCGGCGAAGGCCGCATCGAGCAGACGGTGGATCTCCAGCCCCGCTCCGGTGGTCATGACGGTTGCCCTCCCAGGTCAAGCAAGGAATCGATGATGCCGCGCGTGACGATCCAGGTCCGCACGTTGCCGCGGTAGACGGCCCGGCCCGCGTCGGTGATGCGGTAGTACTTGCGCCGGCCGCCCTGGGTCTCGTCGCCCCAGTACGCCTCGACGAGGCCGTCCTTGAGCAGGCGCCGGTAGCTGGCGTACAGCGTCGCTTCCTTGATCTCGTACGCCCCGCCGGTCGCGTCCCGGATGGTCTTGAAGATCTCGAAGCCGTAGCTGTCCCCGCGACTCAGCACCCCCAGCACGATCGTCTCGGTATGCCCGCGCAACAGGTCAGCGGCGAAGGCCTCACCGGCCGGCGACGCCCTCCCCCTCAATTCCTCAAGCACGAAAAGTACTGTAACAGATACAGTACTTGAGCCGCCAGACGGCCTGGGGCGGAATATGTCCGCGCGACGCGACTGCACTTTTGTGGAACCCGTGTGGACGCGCTGTGGAACAAAAAGTGCAACCCGAACCCGAGGGCCCTATGCCCACCCGCGGGCGTGAGGCATCACAGCGGCCCGGGCGGGGCCGATCCGTCGGCGCGGCGTCCGTCAGGGAGCCGGGGACGGCACGCTGTCCACCGGTCCCGCCACCTCAGAGAGCGACCACGCGCCTAACGGCGCAGCTCAGGCGGGATAGTCGAAGTCGCCGGCCTTGACGGCGGCGAGGAACGCGGCCCACGACGGCCGGTCCAGGCTCAGGTGGCCGTCCGGGTCCTTCGAGTCGCGGACCAGCACCCGGTCGGTCGCGAGAGCCACCTCGACGCACTCGTTGCCGCCACCACCGCTACGGGAACTCTTACGCCAACCGATCTCGCCGCCCGACTCGTCGCGCACGCAGCCGACTATAGAACTCCGGCCGCCCCGATGGGGGACGCGGCGGCGCTCAGCTCGTCGAACGCGAGCTGGTGCCGGGCGAGCTCGGCCGGGTCGTCGCGGATGACGCTCGTGGACCGGCCCTCCAGGTACAGCAGCGTCTCCGTGTCGCCCTCGGCGCCCGGGAAGTCGAGCAGGACGAACGGCCATTGGGCGCCGCCCAGCAGCCCCGCCGCGAAGGGCAGCAGCTGAACGGTCACGTTCGGCCGCCGGGCGACCTCGGCCAGGTGCGCCAGCTGCCGGCGCATCAGGTGATCGCCCAGGTCGCGGCGCAGGGCGGCCTCGTCGAGGACGAAGTGGGCCCGCACCCGGCCACGCAGCACGGCCTGGCGCGCCATGCGGGCCGCCACCTGCCGCTTGATGATGTCGCGCGACGCGTCCGCGCCGGCGAACGCGGTGATGACCGCCTCGGCGTACTCCTCGGTCTGCAGCAGGCCCGGCACGAGGTTCGGGTGGTACTGCCGCAGGCGCAGCGCGGAAGCCTCGTACCGCAGGTAGAACGCCAGCTCCGGGGACAGCACGTCGGCGTACGGGCTGCCGACCTGGCGGCGGCTCTCCCGCGCCATGTGCACGAGCAGCTCGACGGTCGCCGGGTTGCGCACCTGGTAAAGCTCGAGCAGCGCGCGCAGGTCGGCCGTGGAGATGCCGATCGAGCCGCTCTCGATGCGGATCACCTTCGACCGCGACCAGGCGAGCGCGTCAGCGACGCCCTGCTGGGAACGGTCGCCGCGCAGGCGGACGAGGTGACGGCACAGGCGCTGGCGCACCACGGCGGGGTCTTGTCCGATGAGGCTGGTCACGCGCCGTCCATACCCGGTGGGTCGGCGCGGGAAACATCACGCGACTAACCTTCGTCCACAAGGGATACAACGAGCGCCGGGGGCGGGGCATGCCGAGGAGCAGGGTTGAGGGCAAGGCCTGGATCTCGCACGAGATCGCCCGACTCCGACCCGCGACGCTGCTCGACGTGGGCGCCGGCATGGGCACCTACTCCAACCTGCTGCGAGCCGTGACTCCGGGCGCGTCGTGGAGCTGCGTGGAGATCTTCGAGCCGTACGTGCAGCGGTTCTCCCTACACGAGAAGTATGACGTGATCTACCGGGAGGACATCCGCGCCTTCGCCTGGCCCACGGCGTACGACGTGGTGATTCTGGGCGACGTGCTGGAGCACCTGACCCTCGACGACGCCCGCCTGGTGTGGGCTGCCGCGCGCGCGAACGCCCGTTTCGTGGCCTTGTCGATCCCCATCGTCGAGTACCCGCAGGGCCCGGAGAACGGCAACGTGCACGAGGCGCACCTGCAGGAGTGGAACCACGACATGGTGCTGAAAGAGCTGGCCGGGGTGGTGCGGTGGCAGGTCAACCCCAAGATCGGCACGTATCTGGCGCGAGGTGCTGTGGCGTCCTGAGCGCGCGCTAGTTGTCCCAGCGCTGCCAGAGGTGGGCGAGCGCGCGGCGGGCGAACGGCCTGCGCCCCCGCTGCGCCGGTCGGCGCCCGGCCGTCACCTCGGCCCGCCGCGCGAACGCCTTGGAGATGTGCCGGAGGCCGAGCGGGCCGGCCATCCTGCGCCCGCACAGGTCGAACGCGCAGTCGCAGTCGACGTCGAGCATCGTCGCGGCGTGCGTGGACGACACGAGGCATCGCGGCAGGTCGGTCGAGGTGAACGCCCGCTCCCGGGCGGCCACGCCCCGCGCCACGGCCGCGCTCACCCCGGCCGGCGCGCCGGCGGCGGCGTGCTCGCGGGCGGCCGCGTCGTGGGAGCCCTCGGCGAGATCGATGAGCAGTGTCGACAGCGCCAGCAGCCGGTGCGCCTCCGGCGACAGGTGGAACCCGCCATCCTCCAGCGCGGCCACGTCGTCGAACCAGATGTCCCGGGTGATGATCCATTCGCGGCTGGTCCCGGCGCCCGGCGACGCGTCGATCGCGGCGCGCCGCGCCCGCTGGGCCAGCGCCACGGCCTCCCGCACGAAGGGGTGCGCGCCCTTCGCGGCGTGCCGCGCGGCGAAGGTGAACCCGTCGGCCGTGGCGAGCGCCATCGCCTGGCAGAGCACCTGCTCGCTCGTCCACGACCGGACCACGGCCAGCAGCTGCTTGGCCTCGTCCAGCCAGGCCGGCTCGATGCCGCGCGCGGCGAACCCCCGCGCGACCGCGGCGAACTTCACCCCCTCGGCCAGGGAGATCTCCAGCCCGGGGTCCACGTGGTCGCCGGCCGTGAACAGGGTGCGGACCCGTCCGATGAGCGCCACGCATTCCCGCTGCTCGTCGCCGCTGAGCCGGTCCGCCAGCGACGGCAGGATCCAGGACGCCGACGCGAGCGGCAGGGCCACCCGCACCCAGTCCGTCCTGGTGAGCCGGGCGAGGGCGCTGAGGTCGGCGCCGTCCCCGCCCGCCACCAACTCGCGCCACGGGTCGGCGAGCTGGCGCCACGCCACCGCGCCCATGCGGGCGAGCCGGGCGCAGATGGCGCGTCGCAGCCGGTACGAGTTGACGTGGAAGCGCGGCGGCACGACCTGCCGCCACAGGTAGCGCACCAGCTCGGCCTGGTGGTCGGTCTCGGCGACGAACAGCAGCCGCGACTGGTCGGTCGCGGCCCGCCAGGCCCGGTCCAGCGCGGCGATCTCCGGCTCGCCGAACGCGGGGCGCACGCCCGACTGCCGCAGCGCCAGGACCACCGCGGTGATCATGTCGAGCGACATGTCGCGTGTCTCGCCGCGCTTGAGACGACTCAGCACCGCCAGGAACGACGCCTCCGCCACCCCGTCCGGGTGCAGCAGCAGCGCGGCCGTGAGCGCGCGCGCCGTCGTGGTCGGCACGCCCACGGTGAGCAGGTCGGCCCACGCGTGCGGGTCGAGCCCCAGGCCCAGCGCGCCCGCCAACGCCAGGTAGTCCAGGTGGGCGAAGCGCAGTTCCGGGTCGGACATGTCCCCCGCCAGGATGATCACGCCGCGCCGGGTCAGAGTGGACACCGCGGCCGCGAACGCCAGCTCGTCACCGGGCGGCAGCTGGGCCGCGGCGTCGCGCCAGCGGATGGTCACCTCCTGGCGATGATGGGCCAGGCGCCCGAGCGCCGACAGCGACCGCGCGACCGCCGAGTCCGCGTCCGGGTCGGGGCCCAGCGCGGTCTCGCGCAGCCAGCCCAGGTGCCGCACGAACGAGCGTGGCTCGGCGAACAGGTCGCGTACCGCCCGGTCGGGCTCCGCTCCGGCCCGCATGCGCATCAGCACCGCGTCGGCCGCGCGTTCCAGGTACCACGGGTCGGTGGACGGGTCGCGCAGCGCGAACGCGTACCGCACGGCCGCCTCAACCGCCGGGTCGTACGGCACGCCACGGTCCACGAGTCGGGCGCGGAAGTCCTCGCGCAGCGCCGGCAGCTCGTACGTGCGGCTCACCCGCACGGACGCGACCTCGCTGATGCGCGGGGCCAGCTCGTCGGAGACGGCCGCCACGAAGGGCAGCCGCTCCTCCACGCAGCTGCGCAGCAGCTCCTCGATGATCGCCCGACGGGCCGCGCGCGGCTTGGCCTCCGCGACCAGGTCGAGGCCGGCCACCAGGACCACGATCTTGCCCCGGTCCGCCTCCCGGGTGAAGACGCGCTGGGCCCGCGCCTCGTCGCCGGTGGCGCTGGCCAGCCGGGCGACGAACGCCTCGCGGCTGCGCGCCGGCACGCGCACGGGACTGTCCACGTCGGACATGTCGACGACGACCGGCACGAGGCCGCGCCGGGCGAGCAGCCGGGGCAGGTCGCCGGTCAGCTCGGGGAACCGGTCGGACTCGGCGATGACGAGCAGCGACCGGCGGGGCCGCACGGCCGTCAGGTGGTCCAGGATCTCCCGCAGCAGCGGATCGGGCGCCGCTCCCACGGCCCGCCGGTACGGACGCAGGTAGCGCGACTTCGCGTCGCGGAAGCGCAGCCGGAAGCCGAGCCAGGCGGCCAGACCGATGATCGCCAGCGTGATCGCGCTGACCGCCTGGTCCTGCAGGAGGGGCAGGAAGCCCTTGGTCTGCGCGCTCGCCTGCGCGGAGGCGGCACCCCACCAGACGATCGCGAGCAGGACCCCGGCGGCGAGTCCCACCAGCAGGACGCTGGTAAAGCGGTTGAGGTCCTCACCCAGGTCGGTGAGCGCGGTCCGCAGCCGCACCCACGACCGACGCGGCGACCTCATCGGATCCGCGTCTGCCCATTGTCGAGTGTGATCGTCGTGCCGGTGAGCCCCGGCGTGTCGAGCGCGAACGCGACGAGGGCGTCGGCGACCTCACCGGGGGTGAGGATGCGCCGTAGCGGCGCCCGGGCCGCGATCGCGTCCGGGTTGTAGACGCGGCCGCGCACCTCGTCGAGGTGGCGCAGGTTGTCGGTGTCGACCGTGCCGAGCGCGACGCAGCTGATCCCGATGCCCTCCGCGCCCAGCGGCGTGGCCAGCGCGTTCACCAGTCCGCTGAGCCCGGCCTTCGCGGCCGAGTAGCCCGGCGCGCCATAGCCGCCGTAGGCGTTGATGGAACCGACCAGCGTGATGGAGCGGTGGCCGGTCGCCTGCCGCAGCAGCGGCACCGCGTGCCGGATCGTCGTGAAGGCGATGTGCAGGTTGTTCTCCACCACCCGGGCGAAGACCTCAAGCGGCTCCGTGGCCGGGTCGGCCTGCGACAGCTCCTCCGCGTCGCCACCGCCGGCGATGCCGATCACGTGCCTGGGCGGGGGCAGGTCGGCCGCCGAGGCGAGCGCGGCCGCCACGGCGTCGTCGTCGAGCAGGTCGACCGTCAGCTCGCGGGCCACGAGTGCGGCCGTCTGCGGGGCGAGCGGTTCGCGGTCGAGCGCGACGACCGGGCAGCCGCGCGCGGCGAGGCGGGCGATGGTCTCGCGGCCTATCGAGCCCCGGCCACCCGTGACGATCACCGTCGGGTCCCCCGGCACGCGCCCTCCCGTCGCCGAACCTCGCGTCGCCCGTACTGTATCGACCGCGGGCGCCGCGCGGAACCGGCTCTACAGTGGACGTGCGGGGCGGCGCAGCCGGACGAGGGCCGGACCGGACCCCACGGTGAGCACGGCCAGGCGGGTGCGGGCCAGCAGCAGGCCGGCCAGCCACGGCAGGATCGTGGCGAGGGCGAACGCGAGATTCGGCACGTCGTACTCCCGCAGCGCCCACAGCACGGCCGAGTGGGTGAGCACGACGACCAACCCCACCGAGGCGAGCTGGACGATCGCGTCGCGCACCGGGCCCGGCAGGTGCGCCGCGAGCGCCTCGCCCAGCAGCACCAGCCCGGCCGAGATCGCGGCGGCCCCGGCGAAGCCCAGGTAGGGCGTGCCGAAGCCGGCCCCCTTGAGGTTCAGGCTGGAGCTGAGCCCGGTCGTGAAGACGAGCGCGCCGCCCGCGACGAGCAGGCCGCCGACCAGTAGCGGCGCGGCGATCCGGGCGCGGTAGCGGCGCAGCGCGTCGCCGGCGAACACGAACGCCACGCAGGCCACCGCGACCCCGGCCGACAGGGGCACGTTCTTGAGAGCGGGGCCGACCGCATAGGCCGCCGACAGCGCCGCGCCCACGGCCAGCCCGCGCCAGCGCCACGGCACCCGTTCGGCCAGCCGGTAGAGCAGGCAGGCGACCAGCAGGGCGGTCACGAACCAGAACGCCGAGAACGGTTGCCCGAGCCGGGCGCCGCCCCACGCCAGCGCCGGCGGCAGCCACGCGGGCGACCGTCCGACGGCGAGGTGCCAGGCGATGAGCATGGTGGCGATGACGGCCAGCCACGTCAGGTACGGCAGCACCAGCGAGCGGACCCGCCGCTGCGTCTCCGCGGCCAGTGTCCGCCCGGGCGACCACAGGTAGCCGCTGATCACGAAGAAGACCGGCACGTGCCAGGGGTACAGCAGCAGCCGCACCTCGCGGTCGTAGACGTGGCCGGCGACCACGGCCAGCAGGCCGAGGACGCGTACGGCGTCGACGCCGACCGAGCGGGCCGGGGCTGCTACCGGGGTGACCGGCCGGCGCAGCGCGCGCCGGACATCCGCCACCGTGCGGCCTACGGCCATCGCGCTCCCCTCGCTGCCAGCCGGGCGCGCGTCGCGCGGCGCCCGTCCCGGCCGCCGACACGGCGGCCCCACCCGCACTAACGGATCGGAGCCGGATCCGTCACCGGGGCGGTGCCGGCCAGCCGGGCGAGCCGGCCGCCAGGCGCGCGAGGTGCGCCTCCCGTACCCGCCCGGACAGGCCGCGTACCTGCAGGAAAAGCGCGGCGCGTGCCCACAGTTGCACGCGGTCGGCGGCGAGCAGCGCGGCGCCACCGCGCGCGACGATGGCCGCGTTCGTGGCGCGCACGGCCAGGTTGACCGACCGGGCCCGCCAGTAGAGGCTGTCGCGGCCGGGTTCGGCCGCGTCAGCCGCGCTGCCCGGCCCGTCCGACAGGGTGCGCAGCAGGGCCACCTCGTCGGCGAGCGCGCCGAGCGCGGCGCTATCGGGGTAGCGGGTCAGCGCGTCGCCGAGCGCGGCCCGGGCCAGGCCGAGCGCGCCCGGCGACACGCGGGCGCCACCCGTGCCGTCCTGCGCCTTCCACTCGGCGATCGGCTGCGTCGTCGTGACGCGCTCATCGGGTACGAAAAGGTCGGTGAGCTCAAGCGCGACCGTGCGTGAGCCGCTGATGGCGGCCAGCTCCAACGGCTTGGCGCGCACCCGGGCGTCCGGCAGGTCGACCACGGCGAGCACCACGGCCTCCTCGGCGGGCGCGACCGCGCCCAGGGCGAGGGTGTCGACGAGACCGGCGCCGGAGAACCAGGGCGAGACGCCGGAGAACAGCCAGCCGCCGCTCACCCGCTCAGCGGTGACGGTGACCCGGCCGGGCCAGGTGCGCACGTGGCCGAAGGCCGCGCCGCCGATGCGCTCGCCCCGGGCGAGGGCGGGCAGCAGCGCCGACAGCTCCGGGCGGCCGGCGGCGAGAATCCACTGGATCGGCGTGGTGTGCTGCGACGCGATGAGGAAGGTGGCCGGGCACGCGCCCGCCAGGTCCTCCATGGCCTCGACGAGCACGTCGGCCGGCAGCGCGGCGCCGCCGTGCTCGGCAGGCACGGCGAAGCCGAACAGCCCGGCGTCGCGCAGGGCGGTGACATGGGTGTCGGGGACCGCGGCCGCCTCCGTGCGGATCGCGGCCGGGCGGATCACGTCGTCGACGACCGCGCGTACCCGGTCGAGCGCGGGGTGGCTGACCACCGGGCCGAACCGGGTCGGCTCCATCACCGCGACCGTCATGGTGGCTCCTTCCTTGGGCGGCCTCCGGCCGGCCCGGGCCAGGGCCGGCCGGAGGGTTGACCTGTCAGGCGACCGCGGCCGCCGGCTTGCGGACCAGCAGGTCGGCCGCGTTCGCGCCGCGGATGAGCGCCTGGTCCCCGGCGGAGATGCCGGCGCCGTCGAGGGCCTGGGCCACCCGCTCGGTCGTCGCGTCGACCTGGTGCGGGAAGTCGCTGCCCAGCAGCACGCGCTCCGCGCCGAGGACGTTCACCAGGTAGGCGACGTTCTGCGCGTCGAAGCCCATGGTGTCGAAGTACACCTGCCAGCGACCGTCCTCCTTGGCCAGTCCGCCCCGGGCCCGCCAGGTGCCGGCGATGCCGAGCGACCCGATGCCGAGCGTGGTGAACACGATCCGCAGGTTCGGGATGCTGTCGAGCAGGCCGCGGTGGATCAGGGACAGCAGGGCGACGCCGTTGGCCAGGCCCCGGCCGTACGAGGAGCCGAGCTGGCCGGCCTGCTCGATGAGCGTCGGGGTGAGGCTCGTGCCGACCGGGTGGACGAACACGGGCACCCCGAGCAGCGCGGCCTCCTGCAGCGTGGCGACCGTCTCGGGCGCGCCGAGGAACACGTCGTTCTTGCCGGAGTCGACCACGATGCCGGACAGGCCGAGTTCCTCGACCGAGCGGCGCACCTCGGCGGCCGCGTCGTCGCCGGCGTACGCGTCGATCGTGGCGAGGCCGAGCAGCCGGCCCGGGTGGGACCGCACGCCCTCGGCCAGATGGTCGTTCGTCTCGGCGATCTCGCGCAGGCGCGGCGGGGCCGTGTCGAAGTCGGCGAACCGGGAGGCCGCCGGCAGGCTCAGCACGCGGGTGTCCACGCCGGCCTCGTCGGACACCTCGACGATGCGGTCGAAGCTGACCAGGATCTCGGCGTTGCGCAGCTGCTCCTGGCGGCGCTCCGCGGAGACCCAGGCGGCCGGGGTGAACTCCTGGTCGGGGTGGCGGTAGTGGGCGTGGATGTCGATCGAGGGCATGGTCTCTCCTGGGGTTACGCGGGGCGACGGCGGCGGGCGGGGTCGGTCAGCGACGCGGGCTGGTAGCCCGTGTCGGCGGCGTTGAGGGTCACGCCGGGCGGCACGATCTCGTCGATGCGGTCGAGCACGTCGTCGCTGAGGACGACCTTGTCGGCGCCGAGCTGGCTCTCCAGGTGCTCCAGCGTGCGCGGGCCGATGATCGCCGAGCTGACGGCCGGGTGGCGCAGCACGAACGCGAGCGCCAGGTGGATCAGTGACAGGCCGGCCTCGTCGGCGAGCGCGGTGAGCTGGTCCACGGCCGCCCGCTTGGTGACGTTGGCCGGCAGCGCGGGGTCGTGGCGGCCCGGCTGGCGGCGCAGGCGCGGCGACGGCTCCGGGTCGGCCTGGCCGGGCTTGTACCGGCCGGACAGCCAGCCGCCCGCGAGCGGGCTCCACGGCAGGATCCCCAGGCCGTACTTCTCGGCGAGGGGGAACACGGCGCGCTCGGCGGTCCGGGCCAGGATCGAGTACGGCGGCTGCTCGGTGACCGGCCGCTCGCGACCGCGCTCCCGCGCCGTCCACTGTGCCTCGACGATCTCGTGGGGCTCGAACGTCGACGTCCCGAAGTACCGGATCTTGCCCTGGCGCACCAGGTCGGTCAGCGCGCCCAAAGTGTCGTCGATGTCGGTGTCCGGCTCGGGCCGGTGCACCTGGTAGAGGTCGATGTGGTCCGTGCCCAGGCGGCGCAGGCTGTCCTCGACGGCCCGGTGGATCCACCGCCGGGAGTTGCCCCGGTGGTTGACCTCCGAGCCGATGGCCCCGTGGAACTTGGTGGCCAGCACCACGTCGTCGCGCCGGCCGCCGGCCAGCGCCTTGCCGACGATGATCTCCGATTCGCCCTGCGAGTACACGTCCGCGGTGTCGATGACGTTGATACCGGCGTCCAGCGCCGCGTGGATGACGCGTACCCCGTCGTCGTGGTCGGCGTTGGCGTTGGCGCCGAAGTTCATGGTGCCGAGGGTGAGCGGGCTCACCCAGACGCCGGTCCGGCCCAGCAGTCGGTGGGTCACGGTGGTTCTCCTTCCGTTCAGAACAGCCCGGTGGTCGGTGGCTGGGTGCCGTTGAGGCGGTACGCCCCGACGACCCCGGCCTTGTAGGCGCGCGGGTTGTGGTTGGCCACCGTGCGCGCGTTGCGCCAGTGGCGGTCCAGGTTGTACTCGCGGCGGGTCGTCGACCCGCCGCCCACGTCGAAGAGCAGCTCGGCGTTCTTCAACGCCGCCTCGACGGCGATGAACTGCGCCTGGGCCACCTCGACGGCGGCCAGGTCGAGCAGTCGCGGGTCGCCGGCGGGGTCGTCGCCCGCCAGCGCGCGGTCGATCGCGTCGGCGGCGCGCAGCACTGCCGCCTCGGCCGCGTACGCCCGCGCGGCCATCTCGCCGACCGCGTGCTGGATGTACGGGTCCTCCGTCGACCGGGTGGCGGCGCTGTGCTTGATCGGCCGCGACCGCTCCCGGGCGTACCAGACGGCGTCCGCGTACGCAGCGCGCGCGATGCCGACCTCGACCGCGGCGAGGACCAGCTGCTGGAACGCGGTCGTGTGGCTGCGCGACCCGGTGGCCACCTGCCGGTCGAGCAGCTCGTCGGGCCGGACGACCACGTCGGCGAAGTCCGTCGTGCCGCTCGCGGTCAGCCGCTGGCCCATGCCGTCCCAGTCGTCGACAAGGCGCACGCCGTCGCGGTTGGCCGGCACGACGAACGAGACCCGCTCGTCGCCGTCGCCGACCGCCGAGACACTGAGCCAGTCGGCGAAGAGGCAGCCCGTGCTGTAGTACTTGCTGCCGTTGACGACGAAGTGGTCGCCCTCGCGGCGGATGCGGGTGCGCAGGACGCCGTTGGGCGCGCCGATCTCGCCGTTGGCCAGCCCGAACAGGTCCCCGGCGAGCACCCGGGGGAACCAGCGCCGCTGGTCGGCCGCGCTGGACGAGCGCAGGAGGCTCTCCACGAACCCGAAGTGCGGCCGCACCGACTGGGCGATGTTCGAGTCGGCCTCGCCCAGCGCGATGAGGAACCCGAACGTCTCGCGCACGCTCGCGCCCGGCCCGCCGAAGCGGCGCGGCACCCGCAGCGTGCCCAGCTTCAGCGCGGCGAGCTCGCGCACGAGCGCGTGCGGCAGCTCGCGGTCGCGCTCGCGGGCGGCCGCGCCCGGCCGCACCTTGCGCAGGTACTCCTCCGCCTGCGCCAGCAGGTCAGCGGTCGACATGCGCACCCGCCTTCCGGAACAGCGGGATGACGCCCTCGCCGAACCGGTAGGCCTCCTCCAGGAGCGGGGCGCCCGAGACGATGAAGTGCCGGATCCCGACCTTCACGTACTCCTCGATGCGCTCGGCGACCTCCTCGTGGCTGCCGACGAGCGCCGTGCTGCCGCCGCCCCCGCCGACGAGGCCCAGGCCGGACCAGATCGTCGGGTACGGGCGCAGCCGGTCGCGGTCGATGACCCCCGGATTGAGCGACTGGACCCGCTGCTGCCCGACGGAGGCCCGCCGCGCCAGTTCGCGCTGCCGCCGCTCCACCTGCTCCGGGGTCAACCGCGCGAGGATGCGGTCCGTCTCGGCCCACGCGTCCTCGCTGCGGTCGCGGGAGATGACCTGGATCCGGATGCCGAACTCGATCTCCCGGCCGTGGGCGCGGGCCAGGGCGCCGACCCGCGCCACGTGCTCGGCCGCCATGGGCGGCGTCTCGCCGTACATCAGCTGCACGTCCGCGAACCGGGCGCCGACCTCGGCGGATTCGGGCGACAGGCCGCCGAAGAAGATCCGCGGCCGGCGCGACACCGGCTCCGGCCGTCCGCCGCCGGTCAGCCGGTAGTAGTCGCCCGCGAAGTCGTACCGCTCGCCGGCCAGCTCCTTGTCCAGCACGGCCAGGAACTCGGCCGTGCGCCGGTAACGCTCCTCCTTGGCGATCTCGTCGCCGTACGCCCGCTGCTCCTCGCCCTCCGAGCCGGTGACGATGTTGATGTCGAGCCGGCCGCCGTAGAGGTGCTGGAAGGTCTCGATCTGCTGGGCGGTCAGCGTCGGCAGCGTGTACCCGGCCCGGAACGCCACGATGAACCGGATCGAGCTGCTGGCCGCGGCGGCGGCCGCGCCGACGAGCCAGGTGTCCCTGCCGCGATGCGAGGTCGCCAGCAGCAACGATTCGAACCCGTTGGCCTCGGCGGCCCGGGTGACGTCGCCGATGTAGTCGCGGGTCGCCGCGCGCGGACGCGGGTCGCCGCCGTAGCCGCGGTTGTCGCCGTACATCGGCAGGAACCAGTGGAAACTGGGGGCGGTCATCAGTCGTGCCTTTCTCACAGGGGTGCGTCGCTGGCGGCGGTGAGCAGCCACGACAGGAACGGCGGCGGGTTGCCGTTGAGGTAGTGGTCGCCCACGTAGTGCCGCCGCCACCGCACCGGGTCGTGCAGCGCGTGCGTGCGGGCGTTGCGCCAGTACCGGTCGAAGCGCGGGCCGGCCCGGTCGCCGAGGAAGCCCGCCAGGGCGTCCGTGGCCGCCGGGCCCAGCTCGTACGCCAGGACCTTCGCCTCGTCGACGGCGATCCCGACAGCCAGCGCCGCGTCCCCGGTCACCGAGCCCACGGCGACCACCTCGTCGATGAGGTCGGCCGCCCGGTCGATGAGCGCCCAGGTCGCGGCGATCTCGACGATCAGGTCGTCGCGCCAGGCCGCGAACCGGCCGCCGAGCCGGCCCGCGTCGGCGCGCTCGGCCAGCGCGAGGGCCTCCTCGGCCGCGCCGACCTGCAGCGCCGCGTGGGTGAGCTGACTGCGGGAGTACCGGAACGCCGTCGCCGCCCTGGGCCGGCCGGCGTGGTTGAACACCAGCCGCGCCGGCACCCGTACGTCCGTGAGCGTCGCGCTGCCGCTGATCGTGGCCCGTTGCCCGAACGCGTCCCAGTCCTCCGACAGGACCAGACCGGGCGTGCCCCGGGGAACGAACGCGGTGCCGACCCAGCCGTCCGGGTGGCTCGCGCTCACCGGCACGTAGTCGGCCGTCAGCGCCCCGGTGCAGTACGCCTTCTCGCCATTGAGCACGTAGTCGTCGCCGTCGGCGACGATCGTGGTCGTCGGCTGGCGGCGGCTGTGCCGGCCCCGCTCGGCGCCCGCGTTGCCGAACCGGGCGCCGCGCAGCACCTCCGCGAACAGGAATTCCTTGCGGCCGTCGTCCGGCTCGGCCTCCAGCCCGTACACGGCGCCGAAGTGGTTCTGCGGCACCTGGGCCAGCGCCGTGTCGGCCGCCGACAGGATGGCGAACACCCGCGCCAGCGTGGCCGTGGGTACGCCCGCGCCGCCGTAGCGGGGTCGCACCGTCATGGCGAGCAGCCCCGACTCGGACAGCCAGGCCAGCTCGTCAACGGGTACGGCCCGGTCGGCGTCGCGCCGCGGGCCCGCCTCGCGCCACCGCGCGGCGAGCGCGTGCGCGGCCTTGACGGCGGCGGCGTCGTCCGTCAGGACCGCCGCTCGGGCGCCGGGGACGTTGAGGTGCGGCTGGCTCATGGACGGACCTCGCTCAGTGTCCAGTGGGGAGGGTTTCGCCACGCGTGGGCGCGCAGGTCGCGCCAGTAGCGGTCCAGGCCGTACCGCTCGGCGGTGCCGCTCGCGCCGAGCACCCCGATGACGGCGTTGACCAGCGGCCCGCCGTGCAGGTGCGCGTACCACCGGGCGGTCGTGACGCGCAGCGGGTCCGCGTCGGCCGCCCGGTCGAACAGCAGCCGCAGCGCCCGGACCCGGGCGACCGCCTCGCCGAACACGTCGATGGTGTGCGGGTCCCGCGACGCCTCCTCGACGCCGGACTCGTGCCAGGGTCGCGCCCTGGTGAGGACGAAATCGCGCGCGGCGGCGAGGAAGCCCTCCAGGACGCCGACGTCCACGGCCAGGTGCAGCAGCTCGTCGTAGGCCCGCCAGCGCAGCCCCACCCCGTCGTACGCGACCGGGCCGACGCGCGACGCCGGCACGCGTACCCGGTCGAACGCGACCGTGGCCCCGCCGGCCGCCCGCTGGCCGATGCCGGGCTCCTCCGGCGTGACGATGACCCCGGCGCCCGCCGCGTCGATCACGATGACGCGCTGCTGGCCGTCCGGGCCGGGAACGCGGTCGATGATCAGCCGGTCGGCGACCGCTCCGCTGGCCGACAGCGTCGCCGTGCCGCTGATGAGCAGGCCGTCGTCCGTGCGCTCCTCCGCCCAGGACTCGACCGTGGCGAGCGCGTGCCAGCCCGGCCGGTCGGCCGCGGGCGCCAGCGCCACGGCGGCGTGGTGGGCGGCCAGCACCTGGCCCACGCCGGCGTCCGCGCTGGACACCTCGCGCACCCGGTCAGCCACCTCGGCCGGGGCCAGCCCCAACGACCCGTCGGCGGCGAGCAGCGCGAGGGTCGCCTCGTCCAGTACGCCCTCCCGGTCGCGCTGCCGCGCGCCCACCGCGAGCGTCGTCACTGTCGTCATCGGGTGCCCGCCTGGTTGACGAGGTCCCCGAACCGCTGGCCCGGGATGGCGTCGAGCAGCAGCCGGGTGTAGTCGTGGCGCGGCCGGGTGAACACGGTCTCGACGTCGTCCAGCTCGACGAGCCGACCGGCCGCCATCACCCCGACCCGGTCGGCGATGGACCGCACGACCGCGAGGTCGTGCGAGATGAACAGCAGGGTCAGGCCGAGGTCGCGCCGCAGGCCGGTGAGCAGGTCGAGGATCTGCGCCTGGATCGACACGTCGAGCGCGGACACCGGCTCGTCGCAGACGAGCAGGTCAGGGCCGGCCGCGATCGCCCGGGCGATGGCGACGCGCTGGCGCTGCCCGCCGGACAGCTCGGCCGGGCGCCGGCCGTCGACGCTGGCGCTGAGCCCGACCTGGTCGAGCAGCTCGCGCACCCGGGCCGGGCGCCCGTCGCGGGCGCCGATGCCGAAGCCGTCGAGCGGCTCGCGGACGATCTGACGCACGGTCAGCCGGGGGTTCAGCGACGCGTACGGGTTCTGGTAGACCAGCTGGGCCCGCGCGTGCAGCGCACGCTTGCGCGTGCGGCCCATGGTGGCGACGTTCTCGCCGTCGAACGCGACCCGGCCGACCGACGGGCTGTCCAGCCCGAGGACGAGCCGGGCCAGTGTCGACTTACCGGAGCCCGACTCGCCCACGAGGCCGAGCGTCTCGCCGCGGCGGATGCTCAGCGTGACGCCGTCGACCGCGGTGAACCACCCGTCGTCGGCGACCCGGTCGGGCAGCCGGAACCGGCGCGTGACGCCCTCGACGCGCACCAGGTCCCCGGCCGCGGGCTCCGCTTGCGGGCGCGGCCGCACGGTCAGCCCCGGCGCGGCTGCCAGCAGCGTGCGCGTGTAGGTGTGCGCCGGGCGGCCCAGCACCTCGGCCGGCGTGCCGTACTCGACGACGCGACCCTGGGACAGCACCGCGAGGTGGTCGGCCCGGTCGCCGGCCACCGCGAGGTCGTGCGTGATGATCAGTACGGCGATGCCGCGGTCGCGGGCCAGGTTCGCGAGGTCGTCCAGGATCTTCTTCTGCACGGTGACGTCGAGCGCCGTGGTCGGCTCGTCGGCCACGAGCAGCGTGGGCTCGGCGGCCAGCGCCCCGGCGATCAGGACCCGCTGGCGCATGCCGCCGGACAGTTCGTGCGGGAACTGCCGCAGCCGCTCGCGGGGGTGGGGCAGCCCGACCCGTTCGAGCAGTTCGACGGCCCGCTCCTCGGCCTGCGCGCGGCTGGCCGGAGTGTGCAGCCGGATCGGCTCGGCGACCTGCCGCCCGACCCGGTGCAGCGGGTTGAGGCTCACCATCGGGTCCTGCGGGATGAACCCGAGGCCCGGACCGCGCAGCTTGGCGAACTGCCGCTCGGACAGCGTCGTCAGGTCGTGGCCAGCGAAGGTGATCGCGCCGGTGACCGACGCGGTGCGCGGCAGGCTGCCCATGACGGCGTGCGCGATGGTGGACTTGCCCGAACCGGACTCGCCGACGAGGGCGAGGATCTCGCCCGGCGCGATGCTGAGACTGACCCCGTCGACCGCGCGTACCGCGTCGCGTCCGGCGCGGTAGTCGACCCGCAGGTCGTCGATCGTGAGCACCATGACGGCCCCCTTAGAAGTTGACCGCGTGGTCACGGTTGGCGGATCGGGCGATGCGGTTGGCCGCCAGCACGGTCGCCGCGATGACAAGGCCCGGCAGGGTCGCCATCCACCAGGCGGCGAGCAGGTAGTCGCGGCCGGCCGCGACGAGGCTGCCCCACTCCGGCGCGGGCGGTGGCGTGCCGAAGCCCAGGAAGCTCAGCGCCGACACGCTCAGTAGGGCCAGCCCCAGCTCCAGCGTGGCGAGCACGAGCACCGGCCCGGCGGCGTTGGGCAGCACGTGCCGGCTGAGCACCCGCAGCCGACCGATGCCGGCGAACGTGGTGGCCTCCACGAACGCGGTGCCCTTGATGCGCAGCACCTCCGAGCGCATCACCCGGGCGAACGACGCGATGTTGCCGATACCGACGGCGATCGCGATGTTCACGGTGCCGAAGCCGAGTGCCGCGATGAAGGCCAACGAAATCAGGAGCGTCGGTACGGCCAGCAGCACGTCGATGATCCGCATGAGGACGTCGTCGACCCAGCGGCCCACGAACCCCGCGACGAGCCCGATGAGCGAGCCGACCACGAGTCCGACGACCACCGCGATGAGCACGGCCTGCACGGACTCCGCCGTGCCGTACACGACCCGGGCGAACAGGTCGCGGCCGAGGTTGTCCGTGCCGAACAGGTGCTCGCCGGACGGCGGCGCGAGCCGCGCGCCGGTCTTGCCGAGCGGGTCGTGGCTGGTCAGCAGGCCCGGGAACGCGGCCGCGACGCCGACGAACGCGACCACGATCCAGGCGAGCACCAGCCCGGGCCGCCGCAGCACCCGTCGCACGCTCGGCCGCTTGAGCCGCGGAGCGAACTCAACGGCCCGGACGCTGTCGATGACGCTCACGCGGTCGCCTCCGGCGCGGCCACCGGGCGCTGCGCGGCCGGCCGTCGCGCGCCGACCGGACGCTCGAGCGGGGCGCGGCGCAGGCGGATGCGCGGGTCGATGAGCGGGTAGAGCAGGTCGACGAGGAGGTTCACGGTGACGAACACGAGCGCCGCGAACACGACCGCCACCAGGACCACGGGCGTGTCCTGGAAGTTCACCGCGCGTACGGTGATCGCGCCCACGCCCGCGCGGGAGAACACGCTCTCCATGACCACCGAGCCGCCGATGAGGTGCCCGGCCGTCATGCCGAGTGCGGTGACCACCGGGATGATCGAGTTGCGGGTGGCGTGCCCGAGCAGCACCCGGCCCCGCGAGGCGCCCCGCGCGCGGGCCGTCTCGATGTAGGGGGCCCGCATGGTCAGCTCCAGGCTGCGCGACAGGATCTGCGCCGACATGGACGCGGTAGGGATCGCGAGCACCAGGGCCGGCAGGATGAGGCTCTGGACGCCCTCGTTGCCGATGGCCGGCAGGAGCTGCCAGCGGAACGAGAAGAACTGCAGGAGGATCAGGCCGATCCAGAAGGTCGGGAGGGACACCCCGGCGGCCGGCAGTGCCAGCAGCGCCTGCCGCAGGAGGTTGCGCCGGGTGTACGTGGCCAGCAGCGCCCAGGCGATGCCGACCGCGAGCCCGACCAGCAGCGCGGAGCCGGCGAGCTTGAGCGTCTCCGGTACGGCCTCCGCGTACATCCTCGTGGCCGGGCTGCCGGTCTGGATGGACGTGCCGAAGTCGCCCCGCAGCGCGTTGCCCAGCGCCTTGAGGTACTGGATGAGCGCCGGCTGGTCGAGACCCAGCTCGGCGCGGACGCGGTCGAGGTCGGCCGCGTTGAGCGCGGCGCCGTCCGAGCCGACGCCGGCCTTACTGAGGGCCGCGTCGCCGGGCAACACGTAGAGCAGGAAGAACGTGGCCGTGAAGGTCGCCCACAGCACAAGCAGCGCGTGCAGCAGGCGTCTGGTCGCGTAGCGCAGCACCGGTTCTCGCCTCCGTTCGGGTCGGGGAGCGGCGGGGCCGGGTCCGGCCCCGCCGCGACGGGTCTCAGCCGACCCAGGCCTCGTAGAGGATCAGCGAGGAGTCGTCGAAGCCGACGTCGTGCAGCCTCGACGTGGCGCCCCAGAGGTTGACCATGTCGAACACCGGGATCTGGTAGCCGCGCTCCACGATGATCTTCTGGATCTCCTCGATCACCTTGCGGCGCTCGGTCGCGTCGCCGATGCCGACCTGCTTCTGCAGCAGGGGCTCCAGGTCGTTGCCCGCGTCGCTGAGGCGTGACTTGTTGAGCGTCTTCGTGGAGAAGAGGATGCGCAGCACGTCACCGTCCACGAGCGCGCCGCTCCAGCGGTGCACGTCGTAGTCGCCGGCCACCAGGACCTTGTCGAACTCGCCCGTGGGTAGCGGCCGCAGCTGGAAGTCGATGCCGACCTCCTTGACCTGCTGCTGGATGACCTCCAGGAACGTCTGGTTGTCGGGGTTGCCGACGTACGACGCGGTGATGACCAGCCGCTGGCCGTCGCGGGCCCGGATGCCGTCCGCCCCGGGCGTCCAGCCGGCCTTCTCCAGCGCGTCCCTGGCCGCTGCCGGGTCGTGCTTGACGAGGTCGGGCTGGTCGATGTGGAACGGCGACGCGGCTGTCAGCGAGCCGGTGGCCGGCACGGTGTACCCGTTGTGCGCGGTCTCGGTGAGCGCCTTGCGGTCGATCGCCCACGACAGGGCGTTGCGCACCGCCTGCTCGCTGAGGATCGGCCGCGACGTGTTGACCTCCAGCGACACGGCCGGCACCCGGTTGACCGCGCGCAGGAGCTGGGTGTTGCCCTTCTCCAGCGCGGGGCCGTCCTGCCAGGAGATGCCCTGGGCGAGGTCGAGCTGGCCGCTGGTGAGCGCGCCCGTCCGCACCGCGGCCTCCGGTACGATCTTGAAGACGAGCTTGTCGAGCCGGGCCGGGCCGGTCTTGCCGCGGGCCTCGGAGGGCCAGGCGTAGTCCGCCCGCTTCACGAGCGTGGTCTGCTCGTTGTAGACGGCCTTCTCCACCACGAACGGCCCTGAGCCGAGGACACCGTCGGCGCAGCGCTGTTCGGGTGTCTTCGCCACCGACGCGGGCGCGATGATGCCGAGCTGCCACGACGAGGTCGCCTGCAGGAACGCCGCGTTGGGCTTGTCGAAGACGATCCGTACGGTCGTCGCGTCCGGGGTGGCGATCTCCTTGATGCCCTGCACGAACGCGGCGCCGGTGGCCGCCTTGATGCCGGCGAGCGCCTCGAAGTTCGACTTCACCACGGAGCTGTCGAACGTCGCGCCGTCGCTGAAGGTCACATCGCCGCGCAGCACGAACGTGTACGTGGTGGCGTCCGGGCTGACCTCCCACGACTTCGCGAGCCAGGGCCTGATCTTCGTGAGGTCGTTCGTGTCGCGTTCGGTGAGCGAGTCGACGATCTGCCGGCCGATCGTGCCGCCGTAGCCGTAGTTGTCCTGCTGGGGGTCCTTGCACTCCGTCTCGCGGGCCAGGCCGATGGTCAGCGTGCCGCCGTCGGCCGGCGTGCCGTCGCTGGCGCGGGCCGGGTCGTCGGACGAGCCGCAGCCCGCGGCGAGCGCGAGGGCGGTGGTCGCGGCTGCGGCCGCCCACCACCGTCGGTGGGGTATGCGAATCATGGGGGTTCTCCTCAGGGGTACGCCCGTGACGTGTGGCGGACGTGGGCGCGCGGAAAGAAGGCGGGCAGCGTCGTTCGGCGGTGAAGGCGTACCCGGTCAGGTGTGAGATCGATGCGGCGGCGCGGCGGTTACCGACAGAGTGCGGTCGCGACGCGCATCAGATCGATCACGCGTCGCGATGTCAGCAACGGGCTTCCAGTCACCCATTAACTCTATCGAGTTAGTAGGGATTGGCAATGCCCCGCCCGCAGACTGGGACGCACCCCACGCACGCCCGCCTGGACCGGCATCAGCGTGGCGCCCGCTGCCCGGTGCCGTGTCACCCCGACGCGCCGTGTCCGCGCCGGGAAAGGGTCGTTAGCCGTCGCGTGGTCAACCCTCAGTTCCGCCACCGCGCGCTCGACGGGCTGCGCGGCCTCGCCGCCGTCGTCGTGGTGGTCCACCACGCGCTGCTCACCCAGCCCGTACTCGACGCGGCGAACGCCGGACGCGGGAGCGCACCCGACGGCGTGGCCGGGTGGCTCACCTACTCCCCGCTGCACCTGCTGTGGGCCGGCCGCGAGGCCGTGTACGTGTTCTTCGTGCTCTCCGGGTTCGTGCTGGCCCTGCCGTTCCTGCGTGACGGCGTGCCCAACCAGTGGGTCGGGTACTTCCCGCGCCGGTTCGTGCGCCTCTACGTGCCCCTCGCGGTCGCCGTGCTGCTGTCGGCCGCGATCGCGTGGGCTGTGCCGCGCACCGTCACCGACGGGGCGAGCCGCTGGCTCAACCGGCACGCCGGCCCCGCGTCCATCCTGGACGCGCTGACCCTGGACAGCGTCATGGCGCTCAACTCGGCGCTGTGGTCACTGCGCTGGGAGATCGCCTTCTCCTGCCTGCTGCCGATGTTCCTCGCGGGCGGCCTCATCGGTCGCCGGTACTGGCTGCTCAAGCTGCTCACGGCCGTGGCCGTCACCGCCCTGCCCGGCCTCGGGCCGGCCGCCCTCTACCTGCCCATGTTCGCCGTCGGGGTGTGCCTGGCCGTGGGCCGCGAGCACCTGTTCGCCGCCGCGCGCCGGGTGCCGCGCGGGGCGTGGTGGGCGCTGCTCGCCGCCGCCCTGCTGCTGCTCAACGCGCGGTGGACCGCACCGTCGATCGCGCACGCGGACGCCCTGGCCGGGGTCGTGACGGCCGCGGCCGTGCTCGGGTCGGCCATGCTGGTGACGCTGTTCGTCGCGTGGCCGGCCGCCCGGCGCCTCGGCGAGCACCCGGTCGTCGGCTGGCTCGGCGCGGTCTCGTTCAGCCTCTACCTGGTGCACGAGCCCGTCGTGGTCAGCGCGGCGCTGCTGCTCGGCGGGCGCGCGAACGCCGGGTACACCCTGCTGGTGTCGCTGCCGGCGAGCCTGGCCCTGGCCTGGCTGTTCCACCGGCTCGTGGAGCGCCCCTCGCACCGCCTGTCGCGGCGGGTCGGCCGCGAGCCCGCCTACAGCAGCGCGACGACCGGGCCCAGCGCCGCGTCGATCTCGTCGGCCGCCCGGCGGTAGCCCTCGACCGGGCCGCCGATCGGGTCGACCACGTCGACCGCGTCCGGCGCCGGTCCGAGCGTGGCGCGCCGCCGCGCGGCCAGCGCGGCAAGGCCGGCGACCCGTTCGGGCAGCGTGTCGCCCACGATGTCGGCCCGGTCGGCGTCGGCCAGCAGCCAGGCCGCCTCCTGCCAGGTGAACACGTACTCCGCCGCGCCCGGCGCGACCGCCAGGACCATGTCCCGGTGCCAGCGGGTGGCCACGAGCACCAGCCGGGCGCCGCCGACCACCTCCGGGTCGATGACGGTCGACCGGAAGTCGGCCGCGTCGATGCCGCGCCGGCGCAGCTCGTCCAGCGCCTCAGGGAACATCGGCGCGCCGTTCCACGCCTGTACCCCCGCGCTGGCGACGATGAGGTCGGCCGCCCCGGTGCCGTGCCGCGCCAGCAGCGCCGCCCGCATCAGCCGCTCGGCCATCGCCGAGCGGATCTGGTTGGCCGTGCACACGTGCAGCACGTGACCCACGCGCGTCCTCCCGTCATCGCGACCTGCGGTGAGGGTATCCGGCCCGGTCCACCGACCTGGCTCGGCGTAAACCGTTTGCCCAGCCCAGCGGCCCACCCTAGGGTCGCAGCCATGGGTATCTTCATGAACATGGTGCGTCGTGTCCGCCGCCCAGCGGTCGCGGCGGGCCTGGGGTTGGCACCCGCTCACTGACGCCTGGGCGGCGCGGATCGTCGCCGACGCCGGCATCGGCCCCGGCGACCTCGTCCTCGACATCGGCGCGGGTACGGGCGCGCTCACCGCTCCCCTGCTCGCGGCCGGCGCCCGCGTCATCGCCATCGAACTGCATCCGGGCCGGGCCGCTCGCCTGCGCGAACGGTTCGCGGGCCGGTCGCTGTCCGTGGTCGACGCCGACGCCGCGTCGCTGCGCCTGCCGCGGCGCCCGTTCCGCGTCGTGGCCAGCCCGCCCTACAACCTCACGAGTACGCTGCTGCGCGCGCTGTTGGCGCCGGACTCCCGCCTCGTGCGGGCGGATCTGGTGTTGCAGCGGCAGGCCGTGCGCCGCGTCGTCGACGAACCGGGCCGCTGGGCGCGCCGGTTCGACCTGCACGCGGGCCGGCCCCTGCCACGGGCCGCGTTCCGCCCGCCCCCACAGGTCGACTCGTCCGTCCTCGTCGTCCGCAAGCGCAGCGGACGCGCGCCACGCTAAGGGCCCTCGCGCACCGGATCCGGTACGAGAGGAAGTCTTCTCGGCTTGACCCGCCGATCCGTGCGGGGCGCGCCGCGCGTCACTACGATCTGACGGATGCTGGCGTCCCGTCGTACCGCTGTGGTGGTCTGTGTCCTGTTGGCCGGGGCGCTCGGCGGGTGCTCGGGCGACGCCGACACCCCCGCCGCCGGGTCGCCGCCGACGTCGGGGGCCGGCACCTCGGGGGCAGGCACCCCGGTGCCCGCGACACTGGCCGCGCCCACGACGAAGGCCGCGCCCACGACCGCGCCCGTGAAGCGGTTGGCCGCCGGCAACCCCAACGGGCGCGCGAGCGTGCCGGCGGCGGCGAAGCCCGTGGACACGAGCAGGCCGACCAGGGTGATCGGCAAGGGTACGCCGGCGGGCTGCACGTCCAAGGCGGTCGTCGCGGCGGTCGCGGCCGGCGGGATCATCACCTTCGACTGCGGCCCGGCGCCGGTGACCATCACGATGTCCGCGACGGCGAAGGTCCGCAACACGAGTACGCGCGTGGTGCTCGACGGCGGCGGCCTGGTGACCCTGAGCGGGGGCGGCAAGCGGCGCATCCTCTACCAGAACACGTGCGACAAGGCGCAGGTGTGGACGACGTCGCACTGCGACGACCAGCAGTACCCGCAGCTCGTGGTGCAGAACCTCACCTTCGCCGACGGCAACTCGACCGGCGACGACACCGAGGGCGGCGGAGGCGGCGCGATCTTCGCGCGCGGCGGTCAGCTCAAGGTGTACAACGCGAAGTTCGTGCGCAACCGCTGCGACCGGACCGGGCCCGACCTGGGCGGCGCGGCGATCCGGGCGCTCGACCAGTGGGGCGACCGGCCGGTCTACGTGACCCGGTCGACGTTCGGCGGCGCCAAGGGGCAGGGCGGCGTGTGCGCCAACGGTGGCGCGCTGAGCAGCATCGGCGTGTCGTGGGTAGTGCTCAACAGCCTGTTCAGTCACAACGACGCGGTCGGGCGGGGCGCGAATCCCGCCAAGGCCGGCACCCCCGGTGGCGGCAGCGGCGGCGCCATCTATCTGGACGGCAACACGTTCACGCTGCGGCTGGCCGGCACGATCATCCAGGACAACCATGCCAACGAGGGCGGCGGCGCGGTCTTCTTCGTCTCCAACGACCGTACGGGCACCATGTCCATTGAGGACTCCACGCTGCGTCGCAACCCGTCCGACGGCTTCGAGACGTACCCGGGGATCTTCTTCCTCGGCGCCCGCAAGCCGAGCGTGACCGGGTCAACCCTGCGCTGACGCGCGTCGCATGCGGTAGTGCAGCACGAGGAACGGCAGGCCGAACACCCGGAAGGCGTGCTCGGCGCGCAGCTGCCCGTCGCGGACGTAGACCTCCAACCGCTCCGCGAAGCCGTGCACGGCCAGCGACGTCAGCTCGCCCGTCGCCTCGTCGACGTAGGTCAGGTAGTGACCGGGGTGGGCGGTATCGCCCGTGCTGCTCAACGACAGGCCGCCGTCGGCGCGCGCTCCAGGCGCCAGCGTGGCCGTGAACGAGGCGTGCGGCAGCGGGAAGCCGACGCTGACGTAGCCGCGCCCGTCATGCCGGTACGTCGTGTAGATGCCCACGTAGATGGGCTCGTCCGTGTCGGCGAACGACCGGATCCAGCCGCGGATCGTGGCGTCGCCGTGGCCGATCGTGTCGATGCGGCTGCGCACCCCCCGCTGGGTCTCGCGCTGGTTCATCGGCACGTTGGCCTGCCCGAGCGGGCGGGCCACCGCCCACCGGTAGAGCAGGTAACCCGGCCGCACCCACAGCCGCCACTCGGGCACGATGTCGAGCGTGAACCGGGTCGTGTGCTCGTAGAACTCGCGCACCAGCGGGTCGACCGCCGCCGGGTCGAAGCCCGGCCCGGCCAGCTCGTCGAGCGAGGCGACGATGCCGACGTCCGGCGCGGCCGCCCGGTATTCGCCGCCGACCTGTTCGGCCAGCTCGCGCACGTACCCGGTGCCGACGTAGCTGGCCCGCGTGACCAGCGGCACCACGAACGGCAGCGCCTGCGGGCTGACCCGCTCGGCGAGCAGGTCCACCTGCGGATTTCTGAAGATCAGAGCCGATACGGTACGGAAGACGAGCACGGCCGCGCCGGCCGCGACCGCCCCCGGCGCGTCCGCCCACACGGCCCACAACCCCACCCCGACCGCGGCGCCGACCACCGGCCCGAGCAGCACCTTGTGCGGCCTGATGCCGAGCGCCCCGGCCACCAGCCCGGCGACCGTGGCGACGACGACCGGCCCGGCGCCCGTCACCTTGCCCAGCGCCCACCCCAGCGGCGCGGCGAGCGCGACGCTGGCGACGATGCGCGACCACAGCGCCGGGATCTCCCCCGGTCGCTGCCGCGCCCGCGCGATCAGGTCGGTCGCCATGACGACCAGCCCACCGACGACCGCAGCGCCGATCATGGTCGGCACCCCGAACCCGGCGCCGAGCGCCAGGCCGGCAACCGCGCCCATGACGAACGCGAACGCGGCCGACCCGCCGCGCTTGTCCTCCCCCTCACTCACGCGGCGACCCTATCGGGCCGGCCCGGCACGGGCGCCGGCTACCTCGCCGGCGCGCGTCGGCGCCGACGTACGACGATGAAGGTCAGCCACCCGACCAACCCGGCACCCACCAGCAGGAACCCCAGCGGTACGACCGCGACCCAGATGATCGGGCGGGCCGGGAAGATCGACGCGCTCGACGACGGCCCGCCGAAGGCGCCCGCCTCGATCAGGTCGCGCGGAATGTCCATGTTCAGCACGCCGTCGGGCGGGTCGAGCA
Organism: Luedemannella helvata; assembly: GCF_039528415.1. NCBI lineage: Bacteria > Bacillati > Actinomycetota > Actinomycetes > Micromonosporales > Micromonosporaceae > Luedemannella > Luedemannella helvata. Next base: position 17,913 of record NZ_BAAALS010000016.1, on the reverse strand, counting down.
GCGTTCGCGTCGCGCCGCCCGGGGCGAGACCCAGGAGCATGACATGGCCGGTCTGCTCCCAGCCGGTGTCGTTCCACCACGGGTCGGTCGACGGCTTGTGCGCGCCGGTCTCCGGGGCGTACCGCAGGGCCACCAGCTCGGTGCCACGGCTCCAGCCCAGGGCGCGTACGGCCAGGCCGGTGACCGGGGGGAGCGCCGGGCCGGCCGCGTCGGCCCCCGTACGGGCGTCGAGGTAGCCGAACGTCCAGCGCCGCGCCGCCAGCGCCGCCTCGTCGCAGTCGTCGAGGCAGCCGTCCAGGGTGACCGTCGTGATGAGGGCGCCGTCCGGGGTGAAGGCCCCCACGCCGGCCAGGTACCGGCGGGGCCCGAGGTCAGCCGTCCACAGCGTCCCGTTGGCGCGGTCGGCGAGGCGGACCTTGGTGCCCTCGGCCACCACGAAACGCTGCCCGTCCGGGGCGAACGCGCCGGCCGAGGCGGTGCGCAGGGGCGCGGTGGGCCCGTACCCGGTGATGGGCCTGCTGGTGCCGTCGGCGAGGTTCACCAGGACGAGCCGCGCGGCGCCGTGGCCGTCGGTGTACTGCCGGGCCAGCAGCGAGCCGCCGTCGGGGGCCCAGGCGACCGGCGTGCAGCAGGCACCGCCGCCGGCCGGGTTCGGGAAGACGGTGCTCGCGCCTGTCGCGAGGTCGGTGATGACGAGGCCGCCGGCGGAGTCGGGCAGCTCCGGGGTCACCACGAAGTCGTGCGCGACGCGGGTGCCGTCCGGGGACAGCTGCACGTCCTCCCCGGCGGTGATGGTCTCCACGCCGGCGTAGAGCAGCATCCGGTAGTCGCCGCCGCGGCCCACGACGGCGAGCTTGCCCTCGCTGTCGAACAGGTCGGCGCCGTGCAGGCGGTAGCTGGCGTCGCCGCCGAACAGCACGGCGGCCGGGCCGGGCGGGTCCTGCTGCACGGTGGCCTGCCACATCCACGGCAGGTCGAGACGCGCCGGTACGGCCGGACCGCCCTCGGCCGGGCCGGTCGACGCCGTGCGTACCGGCGCCGCGAGCGCGGTCGTGAGCGCCACGACCACGACGAGCGCCGCGGCCGCCCCGAGCGCCCGGGCCCGGTGGCGGGCACGCCGCCCGCGCCGCCACGTGTCGGCGGCCAGGCTCACCGCCGGGGCGGCGTCGGTGGCCTCCGTCATCATCTCCCGTAGTCGTGCCGTCACCGCTCGACCTCCGCTCCGACCAGGTCCACCAGTTCCGGGGCCAACACCCGCAGGCGCGCGAGGGCGTCGCGCGTCTGGCTCTTCACCGTGGAGACCGAACAGCCGAGGACGTCGGCCGCCGCGACCTCCGTGAGGTCCTCGAAGTACCGCAGGACCAGGACGGCCCGCTGGCGCGGGGCCAGGCGGCGTAACGCGTCGCGCACCATCACGGCGCGGTCGCTGCCGGCGGCGTGGTCGGGCGCGGGACGCCCGTCGGGCACCTCGGCACGCAACTCGACCGCGCGCCACCGCCGCCGCCACAGCGACACGTGCTGACTGTGCAGGATCTTCCGCACGTACGGGTCGGGGTCGCCGTTGGCGCTTACCCGCTCCCAGTGCCGGGCGACCCGCTCGAACGTCACCTGCACCAGGTCCTCGGCAAGGTGCCGGTCACCGGTGAGCAGGTACGCCACCCGCGACCAGGCCGCCAACCGTGCCGCGACGTACGTGTCGAATGCCCGCTCCGGGTCCATGCGCACCTCCTCACCCTCCCCCACGCCGGTCACCTCCCGCCCGGGTGGGCGGCCGCGCATCCACCGATGGGTTGATAAAGAAGGTCCACCCATGCGCGGCGCCGGGCCTGCCGCGCGGTCGATTCGCGGCGTGCGCGCGTGCCGCACGCTGGTATCGCAACGGGGGCGGGTCGGGAGAGGACGGGTATGCCGGTCATCGAGGTCAGCAACCTCAACAAGAGGTACGGCGAGCGGGTCGCCGTCGACGACGTTTCCTTCACGGTCGAGGAGGGCGAGATCTTCGGCATCCTCGGCCCGAACGGCGCGGGCAAGACCACGACGGTCGAATGCATCGCGGGCCTGCGGACGCCCGACAGCGGCGGCATCCGGGTGCTCGGCCTTGACCCGCGCACCGACGGCGCGAAGCTGCGCCGTCTCGTGGGCGTGCAACTGCAGGAGAGCCAGCTGCCCGAGAAGTTGTCCGTCGCGGAGGCGCTGGACCTCTACGCCTCGTTCTATCCCGACCCGGCGGACTGGCGGCAGCTCATCGCCGATCTCGGCCTGACGGCGCAGCTGAAGACCCGGTTCGGCAAGCTCTCCGGCGGGCAGAAGCAGCGGCTGTCCATCGCGCTCGCGCTGATCGGCAGGCCGCGCGTGGCGATCCTCGACGAGCTGACCACCGGGCTGGATCCGCAGGCGCGCCGCGACACGTGGCAGCTCGTGGAGGCGATCCGCGACAAGGGCGTCACGGTCGTCCTGGTCACCCACTTCATGGAGGAGGCCGAGCGCCTCTGCGACCGGCTCGCGCTCATCGACGCGGGACGGGTCGTGGCCCTCGACACGCCCGCCGGCCTGACCGCGAAGGTCGCCGACGAGCAGCGGATCTGGTTCCGCCCGTCGGCGCCGCTGGACGACAGGCTGCTCGGCGACCTGCCCGAGGTGACGAGCGTGACGCGCAGCGGCCCGCGGGTGCTCGTCACCGGCCGCGAGGACGTGCTGCTCGCCGTCGTCACCGTGCTGGCCCGCGAACAGATCCGCCCGCTCGACCTGCGGGTCGAGCAGGCCACCCTGGACGACGCCTTCGTCGCGCTGACGGGCCGTTCCATCGACACGGACGAGGAGACGACGGTATGACCGCGCTGCGCAAGCTGACCCTGACCGAACTGCGGCTGTTCCTGCGCGAGCCGATGTCGGTGTTCTTCGCCGTGCTGTTCCCCTCGGTGCTCGTGGCGATCCTGGGCAACGTCAAGGCGTTCCGGAAGCCGGATCCGGCGCTGGGCGGCCACCGGGTCATCGACCTGTACGTCGCCATCGCGGCCATCTTCGTGCTCGCCATGCTGGCGCTGCAGGCGGCGCCGGTCGTGCTGGCCACCTACCGGGAGCGGGGCATCCTGCGCCGCATGTCGACGACGCCGGTGAACCCGGTCCGCGTCGTGGCCGCGCAGCTCATCGCCAACATGCTCATCGCACTGGTGGCCGTGGGGCTGGTCCTCGCGGTGGGCCGGATCGCGTTCGACGTGTCGCTGCCGCGCAACGCGGTCGCGTACGCGGTCGCGTTCCTGCTGACGTCGGCCGCCGTGTTCGCGCTGGGCCTGTTCGTGGCCGCCGTCGCGCCGAACGGCAAGGCGGCCACCGCGATCGGCTCGCTGCTGTTCTTCCCGCTCATGTTCTTCGCGGGCCTGTGGATCCCGCGCGAGGTCATGCCGCCCGTGCTGCGCACCATCGCCGACCTGACTCCGCTGGGCGCCGGCGAGGAGGCGCTGCGCGCCGCGACAACGGGCGACTGGCCGGGCCTGGGCCCGGTGGCCGTGCTCGTCGGATACCTGGTGGCGTTCGGGCTGGCGGCGGCCAGAATGTTCCGATGGCAGTGAGCACCGCGAGCCGGCTGGACAGCTGGGAACGCGAACTGGGTCGGGTCCTCACGATCGTCCCGTACGTGTGCCTGGTCGTGTCCATGCTGCTCACCTGGCTGGTCTCCCCGTTCTGGCCGGTGGACTCGCTGGCCCGCACCTTCGCCCTGACCGTGGTGACCGGACTGTGGATGCTCTGGATGGTCACCCTGCACCCGCAGTGGCAGCACCGGCGCGCCCTGATGGGCGGGTACTTCGCCGTCCTGGCGGTCCTGTCGTTCCTGCTCGTGGTGAACAGCCCGCTGTTCGGCTTCTTCTCCTTCGGCGGGTACCTGCACGCCGTGTACGCCCTGGTGGGACGCTGGCGCTATCTCGGCGTGGCCGCCACGGCGGTCTCCACCGCCCTGTCGCAGACGGGCGGCCTCCCGACCCTCACCAGCGGGCTCATGGGTGTCATGGTCTTCGGGCTGGTGTGGGTGTTCAACCTGGCACTCACCAGCGCCATGATGGCGCTGAGCTGGGTCACCGACGCGCAGACGGCCCGGCGTCAGCGCGAGATCGCCGCGCTCGCCGAGGCGAACGAGAAGCTGGAATCGGCCCTGGCCGAGAACGCCGGCCTGCACGCCCAGCTGATCATCCAGGCGCGGGAGGCCGGCGTGCTCGACGAGCGCCAACGGATGGCCCGGGAGATCCACGACACGCTCGCCCAGGGTCTCACCGGCGTCGTCACCCAGTTGGAGGCGGCCGAGCAGGCGGCCGGGCAGCCGGACGAGTGGCGCCGGCACGTGCGCGCGGCGGCGCGCCTGGCCCGCGACAGCCTGACGGAGGCCCGCCGGTCGGTGCACGCGCTGCGACCGCAGCCGCTGGAGACAGCCCGGCTGCCGGACGCGCTCACCGAGGTGGTGGAGCGCTGGTCCGGCGACAGCGGGGTGCCGGCCACACTGGTGACCACGGGCGACGCCCGGCCACTGCTGCCGGAACTGGAGATCACGCTGCTGCGCACGGCCCAGGAGGCGCTGGCCAACGTGGCCAAGCACGCCGCCGCGTCGCGCGTCGGCCTCACCCTGTCGTACATGGAGGACCTCGTGACCCTGGACGTACGCGACGACGGCGCCGGCTTCGACCCCACCCAGGTGCGGCCCGACCGTACGGACGGCGGCTTCGGCCTGTCCGCGATGCGCGAACGGGTCAGCCGGGTCGCCGGCACCCTCGCGGTCGAGTCCGAGCCCGGCACGGGCACCGCCATCTCGGCGTGCGTACCGGCGATCGTGACGGCATGACAGTGATCCGGATCGTGATCGTCGACGACCACCCGGTCGTGCGGGACGGGCTGCGCGGCATGTTCGCCGGCGACCCCGGGTTCGAGGTGGTCGGCGAGGCGGCGACCGGGGACGAGGCCGTCACGGTCGCGTCGGCCGTACTGCCTGATGTGATCCTGATGGACCTGCGCATGCCGCGCATGGACGGCGTGGCCGCGATCGCCGCGCTACGCGAGCGCGGGGTGCCGTCGCGGGTGCTGGTGCTCACGACGTACGACACGGACAGCGACGTGCTGCCGGCCGTCGAGGCGGGCGCGACCGGCTACCTGCTCAAGGACGTCCCGCGCGAGGAGCTGTTCCGGGCGGTACGCGCGGCCGCGGCCGGCGAGGCCGTGCTGTCGCCGTCCGTGGCGGCCCGGCTGATGGGCCAGCTGCGCAACCCCGCCAAGGAACCGCTGAGCCAGCGGGAGCTGGAGGTGCTGGGCCTGATCGCGCAGGGCACCACGAACCGGGAGGCGGCGGCGCAGCTGTTCATCAGCGAGGCGACCGTGAAGACGCACCTGCTGCACATCTACGCCAAGCTGGGCGTGAAGGACCGGGCGTCGGCGGTGGCGGCCGCGTTCGAGCGCGGCCTGCTCACCCCGGGCCGCCGCTGACCCGGGCCGTGGCCGGTCAGCGGCAGGGTCGCAGGGTCGCGCGCACCTGCCGGGTCGGCGCCTCCTTGCCGGCGGTGTTGACGGCGTGGATGGTGATGGTGACCGTCCCGCCGGCGGCGTTGGCCGGAAGCGCCTTGATCGGCCCGATCACGGTCTTGTAGTTCTCGACCCCGTTGCGGATCGCGCCGATCTCGAAGAAGTCGCTGCGGCCGCGCAGCGGCTCCGCGGCGGCCACCTCGTACTCGTAGTACATCCGGCTCATCCGCCCGGTCGGGTCGGTCACCTGAACGTGGATGTTCACCGAGTCGGGCGTGCCGCAGCCCTCCTGGTGCAACGCGTCCACCGGCATGCCGGTGCCGTCGCGCGGATCGGGCGTCGTGAGGGCCGCGCTGATGATGCGTGGCCCGGTCCCGCTCGCCGGCCGGGTCGTGCGCGCGCTGGTGGCCGAGGTGTCGGGCTTGCGGGTCGGCCGCGTCGACACCGTGCCGCGGGTCGCGGCCGGCTTCGCCGACGTGGCGCCGGCCGGCGGACGCGTCGCACTCGTCGGAGCGGAGGCCGCGGAGGTCGCGCCGGCGGGTACGGCCGGGGCCGCCGTGGTGGCGGCCGGGCCGCAGCCGGCGCTCGCCGTGAGAACGGTCGCTACGGCGGCTGCCGCGACAGCGGCCCGCAAGGTGATCAGCACCCGTCAGTTATAGCCCACCCATCGACGCCACTCGTTGGTGGCGCGTCCGGGTGACCGGCGGAGCGCACGGACCTGCCGCTAGTGCGGCCGCAGCCAGAGCGCGCCGAGCGGCGGAATGCGCAGGACGGCCGAGTGCGAGCGGCCGTGCGCCGGCACCGCGTCGGCCCACACGTTGCCGAGGTTGCCCACCCCGGAGCCGCCGTAGGCCTGCGCGTCCGTGTTGATGACCTCGTCCCAGCGGCCGCCCACCGGCAGGCCCAGCCGGTACCCCTCGTGCGGCAGCGCGGAGAAGTTGACCACGCAGACCAGGCGGGTGCCGTCCGCCCCGATGCGCTCGAAGGCGAACAGGTTGCGGTCGGCGTCGTCCCCGACGATCCAGGCGAACCCGTCGGGCGAGGTGTCCTTGGACCACAGGGCCGCGTGGGCGCGGTAGGCGGCGTTGAGGTCGCGCACGAGGGCGCCGACGCCAGCGCGGGCGGGGTCGTCGCGCAGCCCCCAGTCGAGGCCGCGTTCCTCGCTCCACTCGCGCGGGTCGCCCAGCTCGGCGCCCATGAACAGCAGCTGCTTGCCCGGGTGCGACCACATGTAGGCGAGCAGGGCGCGGGTGGTGGCGAGCTGGCGCCACCAGTCGCCGGGCATCTTGGCGACCAGGGATCCCTTGCCGTGCACGACCTCGTCGTGGCTGATCGGCAGGATGAAGTTCTCCGTCCACGCGTACACCGTGGAGAAGGTCATCTGGTTGTGGTGCCACCGGCGGTGCACCGGGTCCTTGGCCAGGTAGGCCAGGGTGTCGTGCATCCAGCCCATGTTCCACTTGAAGCCGAAGCCCAGGCCGGCGGCGTTGGTCGGCTTCGTCACGCCGGGCCACGCGGTGGACTCCTCGGCGACCATGAGCACGCCCGGGTGGTGCTTGTAGACGGTCGCGTTGAGTTCCTGCAGGAACGACACCGCCTCCAGGTTCTCGCGCCCACCCTGGAAGTTGGGCACCCACTCGCCCGGCTCGCGCGAGTAGTCGAGGTAGAGCATGGACGCGACCGCGTCGACGCGCAGGCCGTCGACGTGGAACTCCTCGCACCAGTAGAGGGCGTTGGCGACGAGGAAGTTGCGCACCTCCGGGCGCCCGTAGTCGAAGATGTACGTGCCCCAGTCAGGGTGTTCGCCCCGGCGCGGGTCGGCGTGCTCGTAGAGGGCGGTGCCGTCGAAACGGGCCAGCGCCCACTCGTCCTTGGGGAAGTGGGCGGGCACCCAGTCGAGGATCACGCCGATGCCGGCCCGGTGCAGCGCGTCGACGAGCAGGCGGAAGCCGTCCGGGTCGCCGAACCGGGCCGTCGGGGCGTAGTAGCCGCTGACCTGGTAGCCCCACGACCCGCCGTACGGGTGCTCCATGACCGGCAGGAACTCCACGTGCGTGAAGCCCATCGCCACGACGTAGGCGGTGAGCTGCTCGGCCAGTTCCGCGTACGTCAGCCCGGGACGCCACGAGCCCAGGTGCACCTCGTAGATGCTGACCGGCTCCACGTGCGGCGACGCGGCGGCCCGGCGCGCCAGCCACTCGCCGTCGCCCCACTGGTGGCCGGTCCGGAAGACGCGCGCCGCGTTACGGGGCGGGACCTCCGTGTAGGCCGCCAGCGGGTCGGTCTTCTCGCGCCACTCACCGTCCGCGCCGAGGACGCGGTACTTGTACAACTGCCCGGGTACGGCGTCCGGAACGTACAGTTCCCACACCCCGGACGCGCCCATCGAGCGCATGGGCCAGCCCTCGTGCGCGCCCCAGCCGGTGAAGTCGCCGTAGACGCGTACCCCGCGGGCGTTGGGCGCCCACACGGCGAACGCCACGCCCGCGCCAGCGGCGGCCGGGCGCGCCCCGAGGGCGTGCCAGAGCCGCTCGTGCCGGCCCTCGCTGATGAGCTGCAGGTCGAACTCGCCGAGGGTGGGCAGGTGCCGGTACGGGTCGTCGACCTCGTGACCGTCCACGTCGAGGCGGTAGTCGGTCACCGTGCCGGGCACTTGTACCTCGAACACCCCCGCGTCATGGACCCGGGTCATGTCGTGGCGCGCTCCGTCGACGAGCGCGGCCACGGAACCGGCGCCGCGGCGCAGCGTGCGGATCACGGTCGTGTCGCCGTGGGGGTGCGCGCCCAGCACGGCGTGCGGGTCGTGGGTCTCACCGGAGATCACGCCGTCATACATGGGCACTCCCGGAGTCGGGTGGCGGCACGAGCTGATCGGCGGCCAGCACCTGCGCGGCCGCGTAGACCTCGACGTACCTGCGGGCGGAGCCGGGCCACGAGAAATCCTTGCCCATGCCGGCCAACTGCAACTGCCGCCACCGGGACCGGTCGTCGTAGGCCGCGCGGGCCCGGCGTACGCAGGAGATCATGGCGTCGGTCGTGTAGTCGGTGAAGGTGAAGCCCGTGCCGACGCTGCGCGGCGGGTCGTGCGGCTCGATGGAGTCGTGCAGCCCGCCGGTCGCCCGCACGATCGGTACGGTGCCGTAGCGCAGGCTGTAGAGCTGGGTCAGGCCGCTGGGTTCCTCGTGGGAGGGCATGAGGAACATGTCCGACCCGGCAATGATCTTGTGAGCGAGCTTCTCGTCGTACCCGATGCGCACCCCGCACCGCTTGGGGTGCAGGGCGGCGAACTCCCGCAGCGCGATCTCGTACCGGGCCTCTCCCGAGCCGAGCAGCACGATCGTCAGGCCGAGACCGACGAGCGCGTCCAGGGCCTCCGTGACCAGGTCGAAACCCTTGTGGTCGACGAGCCGCGACACCATGCCCAGCACCGGGCCGGCTGTGTCCGGCAGGGCGAACTCGCTGAGCAGGTCCCGGCGGCACGCCCGCTTGCCGGCCAGGTCCTCGGCCGAGAACGCGGCCGCGATGCGGGGGTCGTCGGCCGGGTTCCACTCCGCGTAGTCGGCGCCGTTGAGGATGCCGACCAGCCGGTCGGCCCGGGTCGCGAGGACCCCGTCGAGGCCGTGGCCGACCTCCGGGGTCTGGATCTCACGGGCGTACCGGCGGCTGACGGTCGTGAGGTAGTCGGCGTACACGAGGCCGCCCTTGAGGTAGTTGATGTCGCCGAAGAACTCCAGGCGGTCCATGTGGAACAGCGACTCGGGCAGCCCGACGCGGGCGAGTGTCGCGGCCGGGAACTGCCCGTGGTAGCCGAGGTTGTGCACCGTCAGCACGCAGCGCACGGCGGCCAGCACCGGATCGTCGGCGTAGACCGTGCGCAGCAGCACGGGCACGAGCGCGGCCTGCCAGTCGTGGCAGTGGATGACGTCGGGCAGCCAGACGTGCTTGGCGATCTCGATCGCGGCCCGGCTCAACTCCGCGTACCGCTCGGCGTTGTCGGGGTAGTCGCCCGCCGCGTCGCCGTAGAGACTTTCGCGATCGAAGTACCCCGGGTCGTCGAGCAGGAAGTACTGCACGCCGTCGACGACCATGTCGCCGAGCACGGCGGGGAACCGCGGCCGGTCGCTGGGCCCGACCGTGAGACTCGGCACCACGACGCGGGGCGTGACCCGGGCCGCCTCGACAGCGCCGCGGCTGCGCGGCAGCACGACGGCGACCTCGTGACCCAGCGCGACCAGGGCCTTGGGCAGGCCGGCCAGCACGTCGGCGAGGCCGCCGGTCTTCGAGAAGGGCAGGCCCTCGGAGGCGACGAAAAGGATCCTCACGCACGCACCCTAGTCCATCGGACCTTTGGTTACGGGTGGTGCTAGCGGCATTTGATCGCTAACGTTCGGGGCATGGTGGCGCCGAAGGTTCTCGCGATGGTGCTCGCCGGCGGCGAAGGCAAGCGACTGCTCCCCCTCACCGCCGACCGGGCGAAACCGGCCGTCCCGTTCGGGGGCCTGTACCGCATGATCGACTTCGCGCTGTCGAACCTCGTCAACGGCGGCTACCTCAAGATCGTCGTGTTGACGCAGTACAAGTCGCACTCGCTCGACCGCCACGTCACCAAGACCTGGCGCATGTCGAACCTGCTCGGCAACTACATCGCGCCCGTGCCCGCCCAGCAGCGGCTCGGCCCGCGCTGGTTCGCCGGCTCCGCCGACGCGATCTTCCAGAGCTTCAACCTGATCAACGACGAGAACCCCGACTATGTGATCGTCTTCGGCGCGGACCACATCTACCGGATGGACCCGTCGCAGATGGTCGCTCAGCACATCGAGTCCGGCGCCGCGGTCACCGTGGCCGGCATCCGCCAGCCGCTGTCGACCGCCAGCCAGTTCGGCGTGATCGAGGTCGCCGAGGACGGCAAGCGCATCAGGGCCTTCCGGGAGAAGCCGACCGACGCCGTCGGCCTGCCCGACTCCCCCGACGAGATCTACGCGTCGATGGGCAACTACGTGTTCACCACCCAGGCCCTGTGCGAGACCATCACCGAGGACTCGAAGGACCCGACCAGCAAGCACGACATGGGCGGCAACATCATCCCCACGCTGGTCGCCCGGGGCGAGGCCAACGTCTACGACTTCCGCGACAACAAGGTGCCCGGCGCCACGGAACGCGACGCGGGCTACTGGCGCGACGTGGGGACCCTGGACTCGTACTACGAGGCCAACATGGACCTCATCGCCATCCAGCCGATCTTCAACCTCTACAACTACCAGTGGCCGATCTACACCGAGAACCGCCCCTGGCCGCCGGCCAAGTTCGTGCACGGCTACCAGGAGCGCCTCGGCCGGGCCATCGGCTCGATCGTCTCCCCCGGCGCGGTCGTCTCCGGCAGCCTCGTGGAGAACTCCGTGGTCTCGCCAAACGTGCGGGTGCACTCGTGGGCGCACGTCGAGGGGTCCGTGCTGATGGAGGGCGTCGACATCGGCCGCCACGCCGTCGTGCGCAACGCCATCCTGGACAAGAACGTGATCGTCCCGGAGGGCGTGGAGATCGGCGTCGACCTCGAACGCGACCGCGAGCGCTACCACGTCACCGACAACGGCATCGTGGTGCTCGGCAAGGGTCAGCGCGTCGAACCCTGACGGTGGCCTACGTGCCGCCGAAGTCCTGCGTCCAGTAGAGCGTGCCGTCGACCGCCCGGGCGATGCCCACCCCGAGCGCCTTGAAGTCGCAGTTGAGGATGTTCTTGCGGTGGGGCTTGCTCTTCATCCACCCGGCCATCACGGCCTCCGGGGTGTCGTACCCCTGGGCGATGTTCTCGCCCCAACCCTTGCTGGTGTCGTAGCCGGCCGCCTCCATCCGGTCGTCCGGCCCGCTGCCCCCCTCCCCCTCGTGCGTCACATTCGCGGTGGCGGACATGTGCTTGCTGTGGTCGTCGGCGGCATTGGCCAGCGCTTCGTCGACACGGAGGTCGTTGTGGCAGCCGTCGCGGCGCCGCTCCTGGTTCGTGAGGTCATGGACCTCGACCACCTCGTCCGGGAACGAGCCGGGAATGTAGGAGGGACGGATGGGATCTCCGTTGCCCGGGTCCGGTTTGGCGGCCGCCGGACCCGCAAGGAGCACCGGCGCGACGGCGAGGACCACGGCGATCGATCTCCAGGCCATACGCAGGAAACTAGCAGCGGCCGGGCACCCCCGACGGGCGAACAGAGGCAGCTGCCCGGATGTGCTCCGCTGTCCGATCCCGCCGGGGATGCCATCTCCTACCTGCCGCCGAAGTTCTGGGTCCAGTACAGGGTGCCGTCCGGGGCGCGCGCGACACCCACGCCCAGGGACCGGAACCGGCAGTTCAGGATGTTCCTGCGGTGGCCGGGGCTGTCCATCCACGCCCGCACCACGGAGTACGGGCTGCCGTACCCGTAGGCGATGTTCTCGGCCCAGCCGTTGGACGGGTTGTAGCCGGCCCAGTAGATGCGGTCGTCCGGGTCGCTGCGGTCGTACCCGCGATGGCTCATGGAGCGGGACGTCGCCATTTCGCGGCTGTGATACGTCGCGGCGGACTCCAGCGCGTTGTTGCGCCGCAGCCAGTTTTCACACCCGTACGCCCGCCGAACGTAGTTGGTGAGTTCGAGGACGCTCTCCTCGTACGGGTCGTACCAGCCCTCGCGCGCCTCCACGGCGGAGGGTCCGGCCAGGCCGGGCGCGGCCCCGAGCACCGCGCCCGCCGCGAGACCCGCGACGACGCCCGCGGCGACCGCCGCGACGGATCGCGTGCCGGACCAAACACGAAAACGACAAATCATCATAAAAAGTGATTTACATCGCATAACGTGCTAAAATAGCAGCTCGGTGAGGGGTTGTGCGCGCGCGTCCGTCAGGCCGTCGGCGCGGGAGCCGGCTCCGGCACGGTCCGCTCGGCGTGGCGCAGCCCTTCCGCGCGGACCTTGAGCGCCTGGACCTGCGCCCGGAACGCGGCCTGGACCCGGCCCACGGGCACGCCCAGCGCCACGGCGCCCCGGAACCACTCCTCCACCCGGTAGGCCGTCACGCCGTCGGCGCCCTGCCGCAGCGTGTGCCGCCGCCGGGAACGCACCGCGTTGGTGCTGGCCAGCCGTCCGACGAGGTCGTACTCGAGGACGGCGACGAGGGCACTGCCCATGCGCGTGGGCGCGACGCTGCGGGCCACCCTCGCCCGCACGGTCAGCCGCCGGCCGCTCGCCAGCCGTACCCCGAACGTCAGCGGGTCGCCGACGGCGACGCCGCCCTCGGCCGACGCGATGAACGGGTCCCATGCCGGGTAGGCGGCCAGGTCGGTGAGCACCGCCCAGACCACCTCGATAGGAGCGTCGATCGAGACCGCCGCCTCCGCGCGTCGCATGCCCCCGATGCTAACGCGCCCACCGCGCACATGGTTCACGCTGAAGGTGGCCGGGAGCCTACTTCCAGATAGTGATGTCGGAGAACGTGGTGGTGACCGGGGGGACGGACGCCGAGCTGGGCACGATGACGCCGAGGATGATCCGGCCACCCGCGAACGTCTGGTCGGTGAACTCACCCAGCAGGTCGTCGCCCTGGTAGAAGAAGAACGTGTCGCCGTCGGCGCGGATGGTCACGTGGATCGTCTCGCCGTCCGCGACCGGCTTGACGTAGTAGTACGGCGTCAGCGTCTTACGGGTCGAGTTGATGTGGGTCTGCAGGACGTAGCGCTCCTTGCAGACCTGCAGGACGTAGCCGGCGGGGTTGTTGAACCGGTACCAGACGCCCGCGCAGCTGTTCGCGTCCGGGATGGACACGTCCACGGCGACCGTGAAGTCGGTGAACGTGGTCGACGGCCCCTGGCACCGGTACGAGCCGAGGTTCGGGTAGTTCAGGGTGACTGTGAGCCGGCCCTTGAGCGTGCACGACGCGTCGTAGGTGGAGTGCGTGCTGTTGATCCATCGACCCGGCGCCGAGAGGGCGTCCTTAATCGCCACCTTCGCGTCGGGGGCTAGCGACGGCGTGTCCTGCCGGCCGGTCGGGGGCGCCGGGCTCGACGGGACCGCGCTGGTCGGCACCACGCTCGTGGGTGGCGCCGTCGTGGCGGGCGGCGTGGTCAGCACGCCGGCGCTCGCCGGCGGAGCGACGGCCCCGGCGGTCGGGCCGGTATGGGAGGCCGCCTGATCGGGCAGCGGGATCTTCCCCGTGAGGATGCCGACCACCGTGCCGCCCAGCAGCAGCACGCACACCGCGAGAATCGTGACCAGCGCCTGGTTGCCGCGGCGGGACGATCCCGCCGCGGCCGGCCGCCGGGCCGGACCCCGCGACGCGGGCCCTCCGCCGGCCCGTACCGGTTGCCGGGGCACGACCGGCGTCGGGGACACCGGGACGCGGCCCACGCTGGGCAGCGTGACCGTCTGCGCGTTCGACGACGGCTGCACGGCCGTGTCGGCGGCCCCGGGCACAGGCTGGGTGGCGGGCACGATCCCGGCCGCGGCGAGCACCTCGGGCTGCTCGGCGAAGGCCGCCGGCCGGTCGGTCGCGGCGCTCGCGAACCCCTCCCCGGCCAGCAGGCGGTCGACCAGTTGGCGCGCGGTGGGCCGGGCGGCCGGGTCCTTCGCGAGCGCCAGCTCGACAAGGTCGCGCAGTTGCCCCGTGAGCCCTTCGAGGTCAGGCTCCTCCGAGACGATCTTCAGCGCGACGGCGGCCGGTTCCTCGGCCCGGAACGGGGTGCGGCCGGTCGCCGCGAACGCGACCACCGCGCCCCAGGCGAAGATGTCGGCCGCCGGCGTCAGTACCCTGCCCGGCTCCAGCCGCTCGGGGGCCATGTAGCCGACCGTGCCCATCATCTGGTCCGTGTGGGTCTGCGGGTCGTGGCCGACGACCGCGCGGGCGATGCCGAAGTCGATGACCTTCGGGCTGCCGGGCGCCAGCAGCACGTTGCTGGGCTTGAGGTCGCGGTGGATGACGCCGGCACCGTGGATCGCGGTGAGCGCGACCGCCATGCCGACCGCCAGCCCGTGCTGGTTGGCCGGGCTCAGCGGCCCGCGCTCCTGCACCACATTGGACAGGGTGGGCCCGTCGACGTACTCGACCACCAGGTACGGCGGGTCGTGGTCGGTGTCGGCGTCGAGCACCTCGGCGGTACAGAAGGGCGGCACCTGGCGGGCCCGGTCGACCTCCTTCTGAAAGCGGCGCCGGAAGTCGTCGTCATCGGCGATCTCGGGCCGGATCACCTTGAGCGCGACCGGCTGCCCGTCCCCGTTCTCGGCGTAGAAGACGGTCCCCATGCCGCCCTCGCCGAGCCGCCCCACGATCCGGTACGGCCCCAGCTGCTCGGGATCGCCCCGGCGCAGTGGCCGGACCCGCGGCGCCTCGCCGACCGACACGTGACATCCCCCGCTCGCCTACGCCGGCGGCGGCCCGATGCCCGCTGCCGTGACGTAGCCATTCTGCGCCACGCCGTCACGAAGCACGCACCCCCGATCGGCCATGCCGGCTTGCCGACAGACATCGACAGGCCGGCATGGCCGCATGGGTCAACTGATGGCGCAGGCGCTGCCGTTGAGGCTGATGGTCGCGGGCCGCGCGTTCGTGCCGGAGTACGTGCCCTGGAAGCCGAAGTTCGTGCTGGCCCCGGGCGCCACAGTGCCGTTCCACGCGGCGTTGCGGGCGGTCACGCTGCTGCCGGACTGGGTGATGACGCTGCTCCAGTACCCGGTGATGGCCTGGTTGCCGGGCCAGGTCCAGGTGAGCGCCCAGCTCGACAGCGCGGCGCTGCCCCGGTTGGTCAGGGTCACGCTGATGACGAACCCGTTCGACCAGGTGTTGGGCTCCCACGTCACCGCGCAGGTGGCGATCGGGTTGGTCGGCGGCGCGGACGTCGGCGGCCGTGAGGTGGGCGGCGGGCTGCACGGCGCCGGCGGCCAGCAGGTGGGCGGGGTGCCGAAGCTGACCGTGTTCGACGCGGGCGAGATGTTGCCCGCCGCGTCGCGCGCGTAGGCCGTGTAGCGGTGCAGCTCGCCGGGGTTGGTGATGGTGATGGTCAGCGAGGTGGCGGGCGCGGTCACCGTTCGCCGCTGGATGTAGTCGGAGTACTGCTCGTCGATGTAGTAGGCCGTGACCCCGACGTTGTCCGTGGACGCGGTCCAGGTCAGGGTCAGCGTCGTGCCGCTCAGCGAGTACGCCAGGTTGGCCGGCGCCGTCGGCGCCTGCGTGTCGACGCCGCTGGTCGGCGGCCGCGTCGTGGTCGGCGGGGCGCTCGTCGGCGGCCGGGTCGAGGTCGGCGCCGCGCTCGTGGTCGGCGGGCCGCTCGTGGGCGTGCCGCCGACCGGCGGGAACCGCAGGATCCGGTCGTCGTTCGAGGCCGGCGAGCCGCGCCCGTCACGGTTGCTGGTCGCCACCCACAGGTACCCGTCCGGGCCCAGCTCCGCCGTGCGCAGGCGCCCGTACGTGCCGGTGAGCTGCGCGATCGGCGTGCCGGCCGACGTGCCGTTGAGCGGCACCTGCCACAGCCGGGTGCCGCGCAGCGCGGCGACGAACAGGTTGCTGCCCACGATCGCGGCCCCGCTCGGCGACGCCTCCGCGGTGGTCCAGGTGACGATCGGGTTGCGGTACTGCGTGTTCGAGCTCGATCCTTCGACGTTGGGCCAGCCGTAGTTGCCGCCCGGCACGATGTAGTTGACCTCGTCCCAGGTGTTCTGGCCGAACTCGCTGGCGAAGAGCCGGCCGGCCGAGTCCCACGCGAGGCCCTGCACGTTGCGGTGGCCGAGGCTGTAGACGAGCGAGCCGGAGATCGGGTTGTCCGCGGGGACACTGCCGTCGGGCCGCATGCGCAGGATCTTGCCGTTGCGGCTGGACTGGTTCTGCGCGTTGGCGGTGTTGCCCGCGTCGCCGACGCCCGCGTAGAGCATGCCGTCCGGGCCGAACGCGATCCGGCCGCCGTTGTGGTAGCTGGCCTTGGCCAGTCCGGTCAGGACGGTCTGCTGGGTGCCCGGGCTGTCGAGCCGGAACCGCGTGATCCGGTTGTCGGACGCGGCCGTGTAGTAGACGTAGACGTAGTTGTCGGTGGCGAAGGTGGGCGAGACGGCCAGGCCGAGCAGCCCGCCCTCGCCGCCGGGGACGACCCCGGACACCGTCGTCACCGTCGTGGCAGCGGACCCGGGACGCACCCGCAGGACTCGTGCACTGTCGCGCTCGGTGACCAGCGCGGACCCGTCGGGGAGGAAGTCCATGCCCCAGGGCGCCGTCAGGTTGCTCGCCACGGTCTCGGGCCTGCTGAAATCGAAGTCGCCGACCGCCGCGTTTGCGGAGGGCGCGACGACGAGGCTGACCCCGACGGCCGCGGTGGCCACGGCGACCGAGGAAAGAACAAGGGACATTCGGGTACGTGTCATGACTGGCTCCTCACCGGCCGAAGGGACGGCCCGCTACCGGATAGAGCGACAGTCGTCAATCTAACACGTCGTGATGAACAGCACAGGACCGAGGAACAAGCCTAAGACCGGCGCCGTCCCTGCGAGTACATAGTACGTGTGGAGTTTTCACGGGACCGCAGATGCCGAGTGGCGGCGATCTCGCTGGCTACCAGCGGTTTCATCGAGTCGGGCCCGGAGCCGCATAGATGTCCAGTGATGTTGGCATCGGTAGTGACATCAACTGGGGCGCACGTCACCGCACCGTGGTGCACACCATCGCGTTGACGCGCGTCGGGCCTGCTGAGGATGCCTGTCGATGTTATGCGGCGTGGAGCCAGGCTCGCAGGGCGTCGCGGATGACATCGCTGGCGGTGCGGTTGTCGGCTTCGGCGCGGCGGGTCAGAGCGGCGCGTAGTGCTGGGTCGAGCCGTACCGGCACGACGTCGGCAGGACCGGAGCCCATCAACGGGCGGCCACCGCGTCGGCGTAGGGCTTCGACGTCGTAGCCGGCTTCGGCTTCGTCGGCCAGTTGGTTGACCAAGTCGTCGGTGACGGGGACACCGCCCGAGGTGGGCGTTGGTTGCTTGTGCTGGCTCATGGCTTGTCCTCATTTGGGTTAGGGCAGCAGATCCCGGTACTTGGGTCGCATGCGCATCGCGCGGATGATCAACTGTCGGTCGTCGTCGAGGAGGAGAACAACGATCTCGAGCAGATTGCCCGCCCGGTCTGGTCCAAGCCGCAGTTCGCGGCGCGGCCCTAGCTCTTCGTCGTCCTGCAACGGGTAGGCGACCAGGCGGTTGGTGGCGGCGTGGAGCATGGCCGCATCGGTAATGTCGTGTCGGCGTGCCGACCGGTGTATCTCCACCCCACAAACGTAATACGAAACCTTGGATCTGGCCAGCCGCGCAGCCCGATCAAGCACCTCCGCGCCAGGCAACTCGACTGCACCCTCACGCACACAAGCCCCAGGCGACCTCATGAACCGCCCCGGTGCTGGTAGAGACCTCTTTTCTTGAGAGGATCTCCGTCATGC